>NZ_JBEZKE010000017.1:0-183222 GCF_040651555.1 Streptomyces sp. NPDC048424
ACGCCCGGTTACATTCCGAACCCGGAAGCTAAGCCTTTCAGCGCCGATGGTACTGCAGGGGGGACCCTGTGGGAGAGTAGGACGCCGCCGAACAATCATTGTGGGAAGCCCCGCACCAAGCCTTCGGGCTCGGTGCGGGGCTTTTCTGCGTTCAGGACACGTGTGCGGTCTCCTGTAGGGTCAGGGGGCATCGAACGACCGTTTTCTACAGTCACAGTGGAGGCCCCCGGGTGGAGGTCCAGGAGACTCGGGTTCAGACTGACCGAATTTTCACCATTCCCAACATCCTGAGCATGGCTCGTCTTGCCGGCGTGCCCTTGTTCCTGTGGCTGATCCTCACCGAGCACGACGGGTGGGCCTTGGCCGTCCTCATGCTCAGCGGGGTCAGTGACTACCTCGACGGGAAGCTCGCGCGGCGCTGGAATCAGATCAGCAAGCTCGGGCGGCTGCTGGATCCGGCCGCGGACCGCCTCTACATCCTGTCGACGCTCTTCGGTCTGACCTATCGCGAGCTGCTGCCGCTGTGGCTCACCGGAGCACTGCTCTTGCGTGAGCTGATGTTGCTGGTCATGGTGTGGATCCTGCGCCGTCACGGCTATCCGCCGCCGCAGGTCAACTTCCTCGGCAAGGCGGCGACCTTCAACCTGATGTACGCGTTTCCCTTGCTACTCCTCAGTGATGGCACGGGTTGGTTGGCCTGGTTGGGGTCAGTTTTCGGATGGGCGTTCGCGGGATGGGGTACAACCCTCTATTGGTGGGCAGGAATCCTTTACGTGGTTCAAGTCCGCCGTCTCGTGAAGGCAGACGCCACGGCCGATTGAGCCCGACCGGCGCCGGATGACGCGGAGGAGTTGCGGAGTCACCGACCGAGACGGGTGAGAGTCGGCACGACTGTCATCTCTCAAGGAGGATTCTTCCGACATGAAGGCCGTCGTGATGGCCGGTGGCGAAGGTACGCGTCTTCGCCCCATGACCTCGAGCATGCCCAAGCCGCTCCTGCCGGTGGCCAACCGGCCGATCATGGAGCACGTGCTCAGGCTGCTCAAGCGCCATGGGCTCAGCGAGACCGTGGTCACCGTGCAGTTCCTGGCGTCACTCGTCAAGAACTACTTCGGGGATGGCGAAGAGCTCGGAATGGAGCTCACCTATGCCAACGAGGAGAAGCCACTCGGCACCGCCGGCAGCGTGAAGAATGCCGAGGAGGCCTTGAAGGACGATGCCTTCGTCGTCATTTCCGGCGATGCGCTCACCGACTTCGACCTCACCGATCTGATCCGCTTCCACAAGGAGAAGGGCGCACTCGTCACGGTGTGCCTCACCCGGGTGCCGAACCCGCTGGAATTCGGCATCACGATCGTGGACGAGGAGGGCAAGGTCGAGCGCTTCCTGGAGAAGCCGACCTGGGGCCAGGTGTTCTCCGACACCGTGAACACCGGTATCTACGTCATGGAGCCCGAGGTCTTCAATTACGTGGACCCGGACGTCTCCGTCGACTGGTCCGGCGATGTCTTCCCGCAGCTGATGAAGGAAGGCAAGCCGATCTACGGCTATGTCGCCGAGGGCTACTGGGAGGACGTGGGCACGCACGAGAGCTACGTCAAGGCGCAGGCCGACGTGCTCGAGGGCAAGGTCGACATCGAGATGGACGGGTTCGAGATCTCGCCCGGGGTGTGGATCGCCGAAGGGGCCGAGGTGAGCCCGGACGCGGTCCTGCGCGGGCCGCTGTACATCGGTGACTACGCCAAGATCGAAGCCGGCGTGGAGATCCGCGAGCACACCGTCATCGGGTCGAACGTCGTCGTCAAGAGCGGGGCCTTCCTGCACAGGGCCGTCATCCACGACAACGTGTACATCGGGCCCCACAGCAATCTCCGCGGCTGTGTCATCGGCAAGAACACCGACATCATGCGTTCCGCGCGGATCGAGGACGGAGCCGTCATCGGCGACGAGTGCCTCGTCGGTGAGGAATCGATCGTCCAGGGGAACGTGCGCGTCTACCCCTTCAAGACGATCGAGGCCGGTGCCTTCGTCAACACGTCGGTCATCTGGGAGTCCCGCGGGCAGGCACATCTGTTCGGCGCGCGGGGAGTCTCCGGGATCCTGAACGTGGAGATCACCCCGGAGCTGGTGGTCCGGCTCGCAGGCGCCTATGCGACGACCCTGAAGAAGGGGGCGACGGTCACCACCGCCCGAGACCACTCCCGAGGCGCGAGAGCGCTCAAGCGGGCCGTGATCTCGGCGCTGCAGGCCAGCGCGATCAACGTACGGGACCTGGAGAACGTACCGCTGCCGGTGGCGCGGCAGCAGACCGCGCGCGGCACCGCCGGCGGGATCGTGCTGCGGACCTCGCCGGGCGTCCCGGACTCGG
Source organism: Streptomyces sp. NPDC048424 (assembly GCF_040651555.1). NCBI lineage: Bacteria > Bacillati > Actinomycetota > Actinomycetes > Kitasatosporales > Streptomycetaceae > Streptomyces > Streptomyces sp. NPDC048424. Next base: position 2,369 of record NZ_JBEZKE010000017.1, read on the forward strand.
TGGACATCATGTTCCTGGACGAGCGCGGAGCGGACCTCTCGCTCCAGCAGCAGCGCAAGCTGGACCGGGTGTACGCGCGCCAGGAGTACCGGCGGGCGTTCCCCGGCGAGATCGGCGACCTGCAGTTCCCGGGCAGTGTCTTCGACGCGTACACGGGCTCGCTGCTGCGCCGGGTGGACACCACCGGGATCGGCGACGCCGGGCTCAAGGTGGTCGTGGACGCCTCCAACGGCAGCGCCGGGCTCGTCCTGCCGAGCCTGCTGGGACGGCTCGGGGTGGACGCCCTGACGATCAATCCCGGGCTCGACGAGTCCAGGCCGACGGAGACCACCGAGTCCCGGCGGGCCGGGCTGGTGCGGCTCGGGGAGATCGTGGCCTCGGCGCGGGCGGCCTTCGGGGTGCGCTTCGACCCGGTGGGCGAGCGGATCTCCCTGGTCGACGAGCGCGGGCGGATCATCGAGGACGACCGCGCCCTGCTGGTGATGCTCGACCTGGTGGCCGCGGAGAAGCGCAGCGGCAAGGTCGCGCTGCCGGTGACCACGACACGGGTCGCCGAGCAGGTGGCGGCGTACCACGGCACGCAGGTGGAGTGGACGACGACCTCGCCCGACGACCTGACCCGGGTGGGCCGGGCGGAGAACACCATCTTCGGCGGGGACGGCCGGGGCGGGTTCATCGTTCCGGAGTTCAGCAGTGTCTTCGACGGTTCGGCGGCCTTCGTGCAGCTGCTCGGTCTGGTGGCGCGCACGCAGCTCACGCTGAGCCAGATCGACGCCCGGATCCCGCGGGCCCACGTGCTCAAGCGGGACGTGCCGACGCCGTGGGCGGTGAAGGGGCTCGTCATGCGGCGGGTCGTGGAGGCGGCCGGAGAGCGGCAGGTGGACACCACCGACGGGGTGCGGGTGGTCGAGACCGACGGACGGTGGGCGCTGGTCCTGCCGGACCCGGCGGAGGCGGTCACCCACCTGTGGGCCGAGGGTCCCGACGACGCGTCCGCGCAGGCCCTGCTCGACGAGTGGGCTGCCGTGGTGGACGGGGCCGGGCACTGAGCACCGGGCGCCGGGCGACGGCGTAGGACAGTGGTCCGGTGGGCCGGGTGCGGGAGTCCCGCCCCGGCCCACCGGATGGACGCATTGGGTGTGTACGGCGCCGACATGCGACGATGTGCGGCATGTCGCAGCCGCCCCACAACCGGACTTCGGCGTCTCCTGTGCCCCCGCGCCCGGACGCTTCCATGTCGCTGCTGACGCACGTGATGGACCACGGTCTCGACGAGGGCTACGCGCAGGCCACGGCCCGGCGCGAGGCGGACGGAACGGCGGGCCTGCCCCGCACCCTCAAGGCCAAGCTGGGGCTCGCCGCCGGGCTCGTGATCACCGCCATGGTCGTCACGCTCGGCGCGGCCGAGGCGCGGATAGCCGCGCCGGTGCTGGCCAAGGAGCGTCACGAGCTGATCGACCGGGTGGAGCGGGCCGACGAGCGCGCGGACGCCCTGGAACGGGACATCGACCGCCTGAGGACCGATGTCGCGGCCCGCCAGCGTGCGGCGCTGAAGCAGCCCGGCGGCGGCCAGGGCGAGCTCGTGGCGCTGCTGGCCGGTGCCACGGAGGTCCGCGGCCCCGGGATCAAGCTGGTCGTGGACGACGCGAAGGGCGCTTCCTCCGGCGGCGGCGGAAAACCGCGCGAGAGTTCCGGCTTCTCGGACACCGGCCGGCTCCGCGACCGCGATATGCAGAAGATCGTCAACGGGCTGTGGCAGTCCGGGGCGGAGGCCGTCTCCATCAACGGGCAGCGGCTGACGGAGCTGTCGGCGATCAGGGCCGCGGGTGACGCGATACTGGTCGACAACAGGCCGCTGGTGCCCCCGTACGAGGTGCTGGCGGTGGGGGACAAGAAACGGCTCGGCACGGCCTTCCAGGACTCGGCGGACGGCCAGTACCTGCACGTGCTGCAGGAGAGCTACGGGATCCGCTACAGCCTGTCCGCCGCGGACGAGCTGCGGCTGCCGGCCGCGTCGAGCCTGACCGTACGTACAGCTACACCGGTAGAGCAGCAGAAGGGTGCATCGTGATCGCGGTACTGGGCCTCTTGGCCGGAGTGGTGGTCGGACTTCTGGTCCGGCCCGAAGTACCGGCCGTGGTGGAGCCTTATCTGCCGATCGCCGTGGTGGCGGCGCTGGACGCGGTGTTCGGCGGTCTGCGCGCGATGCTGGACGGGATCTTCGTCGACAAGGTCTTCGTGGTGTCGTTCCTGTCGAACGTGGTGGTGGCGGCGCTGATCGTCTTCCTCGGTGACAAGCTCGGCGTCGGCTCGCAGCTGTCCACGGGCGTGGTCGTGGTCTTCGGCATCCGCATCTTCTCGAACGCCGCGGCCATCCGCCGGCACGTGTTCCGGGCGTGAGGCCGATGAGTACGAACGACAGCCCCGAGGAGTCGGGGCCGGGGTCCGCCGGACAGCCGCCGGGGGACGTGCCCCCGCAGGACGTGCCCCCGCAGGACGCGCCCAAGAAGGACGAGCCCGCGCAGCCGGTGCCAACCCCCGTGCAGGCCGATCGGCCCGAGGAGACCGGGCGGCAGCGACTCGCGGCCGGGCTGTGGCCGCCGCGGGTGAGCCGCGCGCAACTGATCGTCGCGCTGCTGCTGTTCGTCCTGGGGCTGGGGCTGGCCATCCAGGTGCGGTCGAACAGCGAATCCAGCGCGCTGCGGGGGGCTCGTCAGGAGGACCTCGTACGGATCCTCGACGAGCTCGACGGGCGGACCAAGCGCCTGGAGGAGGAGAAGCAGGCGCTGGAGGATCAGCGCAAGGAGCTGGAGAGCAGCTCCAACCAGGCCGAGGAGGCCCGCAGGCAGACCGTGGAGAAGGAGCGTCAACTCGGCATCCTGGCCGGTACCGTGGCAGCGCAGGGGCCGGGCATCACGCTGAAGATCACCGATCCGACGGGCCAGGTGCAGTCCGACCAGCTGCTGGACACGCTCCAGGAGCTGCGGGCGGCCGGGGCCGAGGCGATCCAGATCAACGGTGTGCGCATCGTGGCCGGCTCGTACTTCTCGGACGAGAACGGCGGGGTCGCGATCGACGGTAAGAAGATCACACAGCCCTACGAGTTCAGGGTGATCGGCAAGCCCCAGGATCTGGAGCCCGCGCTCAACATTCCCGGCGGTGTCGTCCAGACGCTGGAGAAGGAGCAGGCGACCGTTGCCGTCACACGGTCGGCGAAGATCGTTGTGGATGCCTTGCGGGCTGCGAAGCAGCCTGACTACGCTCGGTCGTCATCGTGAGGAACTGGAGTGAAGGGTGGAGCGGCTCACGCGGGCGGATGCCTGCGGGGGGTCGGCGCACCGAAGTCGCGGTGCGTGGTGGAAACTGTCTGGTGGTTACGGACGTTGTGAGAATGTCCGGGTCGGCAGGTGTCTGCATTCGGAGTTCGTCCTGCCCCACGGGCGGGTCTGTTTCGGTCAAGGGGAATCGCCCGTGAAGTTGTTTGAGAAGTTGTTCGGCAAGAAGAACCGCGAGGACAGCGGTTCGGCGCGGCACCGTGCCGGTCACGGGGACGTGGAAGGGCAGGGCGACCGGCCGCTCTTCCGCGACGAGGTCGCCGGCGCGGGTGATGTTCAGGGTGGCCACGGCGCGTCGGCCGTTGACCCTGCCGGTACCGGAGGCATAGGTTTCGGTGAACCATCAACCTCAACTGCGGGTGGAGGGTTCGCCCCCGACCCGTACGCCACCAACGCCTCCGCGGGGCAGCCGCGGCGCGAGGAGCCGTCCATGTCGGCCGAGCAGATTTGCAGCAGGTGCGGACACCGCAGCGATGCGGCCAGTCGGTTCTGCTCCAACTGCGGGGCGCCGCTGCGGCCGGGTCTGACGCCGGAGCGAGCCTCGGAGACCACGTCCACCATCTCGATCTCGGGCCTGGAGGCCTACGAGGCCGAGGTGTCGGGACAAACGCACGTGTCGTCCTCGCTGTCCCCCGAGGCCCAGGCCGCGGTGGAAGCGCTGCCGCCCGGTTCCGCCCTGCTCATCGTGCGGCGCGGTCCCAACTCCGGTAGCCGCTTCCTGCTGGACGGCGAGCTGACCACCGCGGGCCGGCACCCGCAGAGCGACATCTTCCTGGACGACGTCACCGTCTCCCGGCGCCATGTCGACTTCCGCCGGGGCCCGGACGGCGGCTTCACCGTCTCCGACGTGGGCAGCCTCAACGGCACGTACGTGAACCGGGAACCGATCGACTCCGTCGCCCTGCACAACGGCGACGAGGTGCAGATCGGCAAGTACCGGCTGGTCTTCTACGCGAGCCTGCGGGGCATCTGACCCCTTCCGGACTCCGTCCGGGGGGACCCCCACCCCCGGACACGGTCCGGGGGCTTCCCAGGGAAGGTCCCATGCTGCGCAACCCGACAGGGGGTGCCGGAAACGGCACCAGCGGCTCGGCCGGGCGGCTGGTGAGCATCGGCACGGTGCTCACCACGCTGCGTGACGAGTTCCCCGAAGTCACCATCTCGAAGATCCGTTTTCTGGAGGCGGAGGGGCTCGTCGAGCCGCGGCGCACCCCTTCGGGATACCGCAAGTTCAGCACCGACGACGTGGAGCGCCTGGCCCGCATCCTGCGTCTGCAGCGCGATCACTACCTGCCGCTGAAGGTCATCCGCGAGCAGCTCGACGCGCTCGCCCGCGGTGAGCAGATCCGTATCCCGGCGCCCACGGCGCACGGGGATTCCGACGACCCCACCGGCCCGGCGGCCGTGTACGGCGAGGTCGGGCGGGAGCGTCCCACGGCGGCCCGGGTGGGCCGGGCGGAGCTGATCGCCGCCGCCGAGGTGGACGAGGTCCAGCTGGTCGAGTGGGAGTCGTACGGGCTCCTGGCGGAGGCCCCCGGCGGTGGTTTCGACGCCGAGGCGGTCACGGTGGCCCGGCTCGTGGCCGATCTGGGGCGCTTCGGGCTGGAGCCGCGGCACCTGCGGGCGATGAAGGCCGCGGCCGACCGTGAGGCGGGTCTGGTGGAGCAGGTGGTGGCACCGTTGCGCCGGCACCGCAATCCGCAGACCAGGGCGCATGCGGAGGCCACGTTGAAGGAGCTGGCGGGGCTCTCCGTACGGCTGCACGAGGCCCTCGTACAGACCGCTCTGGGGGTCCGGTTGCGGTGACCGCGCTGGTCGGCGTGGGGCCCCGACTACCCAAACCTGCCGGGCAGGTCCTAGGGTTGCTGTGTGAACGAGCTCGACGTTGTGGGTGTCCGGGTGGAAATGCCCTCCAACCAACCGATCGTGCTCCTGCGTGAAGTGGGAGGCGACCGGTACCTCCCCATCTGGATCGGTCCGGGGGAGGCGACCGCCATTGCCTTCGCGCAGCAGGGGATGGCTCCTGCCCGACCGCTGACGCACGACCTGTTCAAGGACGTGCTGGAGGCGATCGGTGAGGAACTCACCGAGGTCCGGATCACGGATCTGCGGGAGGGCGTCTTCTACGCGGAGCTGGTCTTCGCCAGCGGGGTCGAGGTGAGCGCGAGGCCTTCCGATGCCATAGCGCTGGCCCTGCGGACGGGGACGCCGATCTACGGCAGTGACGGCGTGCTGGACGACGCCGGAATCGCCATTCCGGACGAGCAGGAGGACGAGGTGGAGAAGTTCCGCGAGTTCCTCGACCAGATCTCGCCCGAGGACTTCGGCACCGGCCCGCAGTGAGGCGCGGGCCGCGTCGCCCCCGCGATCCGCGGGGGACTTTCAGCCCATTCGGCTAGCCTTTCCCCATAACGGGATACGGGAAACCACTCTCAGGGTGATTATCACTCGGCGTGCCGAGTGTGGCGATCGTTGACGCACCCCTGGTGACTGCCTACCTTCAAGGTGGCAGGTCAAGGACGGAGGGTCGGCGTGAGGATCACGGGCGACGGTACGACCGGGGGCACCCCCGTACGGAGTGACGCTGGGCCGTACCCGCTGCACGGCGGCGCGGTCGGGTCCGCGCGCCGTCAGCCGGAGTCGACGCCGGTCGGACCGGTGGGCGGTGACCCGGCGCCCGAGCAGATCGGATACCGCGGGCCGACGGCGTGTGCGGCGGCCGGCATCACGTACCGGCAGCTGGACTACTGGGCGCGGACCGGGCTGGTGGAGCCCAGCGTGCGGCCCGCGTACGGGTCGGGCACGCAGCGGCTCTACAGCTTCCGCGACGTGGTGGTCCTCAAGATCGTCAAGCGCTTCCTGGACACCGGGGTGGCGCTGCAGAACATCCGTACGGCGGTCCAGCACCTGCGTGACCGCGGGTTCTCGGACCTGGAGCGGATGACGCTGATGAGCGACGGCGCCACCGTGTACGAGTGCACCTCCCCGGACCAGGTCGTGAGCCTGCTCCAGGGCGGGCAGGGCGTCTTCGGCATCGCCGTGGGCGTGGTGTGGCGCGATGTCGAGAGCGCGCTGTCGCAGCTGCACGGGGAGCGCGTGGACACCGGCGAGACGCTGGTCGGGCACAACCCGACGGACGAGCTGGCCGCCCGCCGCCACCGCGCCGTCTGATCCGGGCCGGGGAAATGTCAGTGCCGTAGGGCAGCATCGGTGCGGTGAGAGCCGCGCCGACCATCCTGCACCTGGACATGGACGCCTTCTACGCCTCCGTCGAGCAGGCGTCGAAGCCGAGCCTGCGGGGCAAGGCCGTCATCGTCGGCGGGCTCGGGCCGCGCGGGGTCGTCGCCACGGCCTCGTACGAGGCCAGGCGCTTCGGCGTGCACTCGGCGATGCCGATGGGGCAGGCGAGGCGGCTGTGTCCGAACGGCGCGTACCTGATCCCGCGCTTCAGCCTCTACCGGCAGGTCAGCGACGTGGTGATGGCCCTGCTGCGGGAACTGTCGCCGCTCGTGGAGCCGCTCAGCCTGGACGAGGCCTTCGTGGACCTGGAAGCGGGCGGCGTGGCCTTCGACTCGCGGACCGCCCGGACGACGGGCGAGCGGCTGCGGGCCGACATCAGGGCCGCCACGGGGCTCAGCGGGTCGGTGGGCCTGGCCGGGTCGAAGATGCTGGCCAAGGTGGCGTCCGAGGAGGCCAAGCCGGCCGGGTTGCTGCTGATCGAGCCGGGTACCGAGCGCGAGCTGCTCGCGCCCATGTCGGTACGGACCCTGCCCGGGGTGGGGCCGGCCACCGGGGAGCACCTGCGCCGCGCCGGGATCACCACCGTGGGGGAGCTGGCGGAGGCGGGGGAAGACGAGCTGGTCCGGATGCTCGGGCGCGCGCACGGCGTCGGCCTGTACCGGATGGCGCTGGGGCTGGACGACCGGCCGGTGGTCGCGGAGCGGGACGCGAAGTCGGTGTCGGTCGAGGACACCTTCGACGTGGACCTGCACGACCGCGTACGGATCCGGAACGAGGTCCAGCGGCTCGCGGACCGGTGTGTGCAGCGGCTGCGGGGGTCGGGGCACTCGGGGCGGACGATCGTGCTGAAGGTGCGGCGGTACGACTTCTCCACGCTGACGCGGTCCGAGACGCTGCGCGGGCCCACGGACGACCCCGCGGTCGTGCGGGAGGCCGCGGCGCGGCTGCTGGAGGGCGTGGACACCACGGGCGGGGTGCGTCTGCTGGGGGTGGGGGTGACGGGGCTGGCGGACTACACGCAGGAGGACCTGTTCGCGCAGTCGCTCGCCGCTGAGCCGGATGGGGTGGACGGGACAGACGGGGCGGATGGAGCGAGCGAGGCGGCCGGGACGGCCGGAGCGGGCGGGAACGGCGAGCCCGGAGCCGCAGCGGCGCCTGTGGAGGCCTCGGGGGCCCAGGTGGCCGCCGGGCAGCCCGGGGAGCCGGAGGCGGCTCCGGAGCGGCGCTGGCCGGCCGGGAGCGACGTACGGCACGCGCTGTACGGGCCCGGGTGGGTGCAGGGCAGCGGGGTCGGGCGGGTGACCGTACGGTTCGAGCAGCCCGGGTCCGAGCCCGGCCGGGTGCGGACCTTCCTGGTGGACGACCCCGAGCTGGAGCCGTCCGATCCGCTGCCGCTGGTGGGGGACGGGGAGCCGGGAGCCGCGGGCCCGGCATGATCCGGAGGTCTGACGGCGGCCACGGCCCGTCCGCCCCTGGCCCGCGCGCCGGGGCGCCGCTCAGCCCTCGTCGCCGGCCAGGCGGCCGAAGTCGCGGGAGAACTCCGTGGGCAGGGTCGTGTCCAGGCCGTAGTGGTGGTAGAGCTGGAGCTCCTGTTCGGGGGAGAGGTGGCGGCCGACGCCGAAGTCGGGGGCGTCCCTGATGAGGGAGCGTTCGAAGGGCACCCGCAAGGTGTCGCCCACCATCTCGCTCGGCTCCAGCGGGACGAAGGCGTCCCGGCTGAACAGGCCCGTACGGACGGCCGCCCATTCCGGGACGCCCGTGGCATCGTCGAGGTAGACCTCGTCGATGGTGCCGATCTTGGTGCCGTTGCGGTCGAACGCCTTGCGGCCGATCAGGCTGCGCGGATCGATGTCGGTCTGCACGGTCCCTCCAAATGGTCGCAACTCCTCCGTAATGACTACAGAAGTGCATATCGGCAGCGGAGGCCACTCGGGGAGGGTCCAGAACCTCGCTGGTAGGCTGGGTGATGGCTGTCGACCCTGTGCGGGAGAGTCCTCCGAGTGAACGAGACGGAGGCGCCGAAGGAGCAAATCCTCCCCGGAATCTCTCAGGCATACGTACCGCACGGACGAGGCCACTCTGGAAAGCAGGAGCGGGTACCGGGCGCGCAGTGCCGGTCCCTCTCCTCACCGACGGTGAAAGCCGGAGACCTCGGGCGACCCCCGTGACTCCGGTGAAACTCTCAGGTGCAGATGACAGAGGGGGAGGCCGTCCGGGTGCCCGCGCCGTGGTGCCCCTCGCAGGTCATACGACCAGGAGGCCTCCGTACATGACCGCCAACCGCATTCCGCTCTCCCAGCTGGAGCGAGGCATCCCCTTCGAACAGCGCCACATCGGCCCGGATGCCGAGGCGCAGGCGAAGATGCTCGCCCATGTGGGCTACGGCTCCCTGGACGAACTGACCGCCGCCGCGGTCCCGGATGTGATCAAGACCGCCGAGGCGCTCGACCTGCCCGAGGCGCGGACCGAGGCCGAGGTGCTCGCCGAGCTGCGCTCGCTCGCCGACCGCAACCAGGTCCTCTCCTCCATGATCGGTCTCGGCTACTACGGGACCTTCACCCCGCCGGTGATCCTCCGCAACGTCATGGAGAACCCGGCCTGGTACACGGCGTACACCCCGTACCAGCCGGAGATCTCGCAGGGCCGCCTCGAGGCCCTCCTGAACTTCCAGACCGTCGTCGCCGACCTCACGGGGCTGCCGACCTCGGGCGCCTCGCTGCTCGACGAGGGCACCGCGGCCGCCGAGGCCATGACGCTGGCCCGCCGCGTGGGCAAGGCCAAGGGGAACGTCTTCCTCGTGGACGCCGACGCGCTGCCGCAGACCATCGCCGTCATCGAGACCCGCGCCGAGCCGATCGGCATCGAGGTCGTCGTCGCCGACCTGTCCGCCGGCATCCCGGCCGAGGTCGCCGAGCGCGGCATCTACGGCGTCCTCGTCCAGTACCCGGGCGCCTCCGGTGCCGTACGGGACATCAAGCCGGTGATCGACCAGGCCCACGAGCTCGGCGCCATCGTCGCCGTCTCCGCCGACCTGCTTGCCCTGACCCTGCTGACCTCCCCCGGCGCGCTCGGCGCGGACATCGCCGTCGGCACCACCCAGCGCTTCGGCGTCCCGATGGGCTTCGGCGGACCGCACGCCGGCTACATGGCCGTCCAGGACAAGCACGCGCGCTCGCTGCCCGGCCGCCTGGTCGGCGTCTCCGTGGACGCGGACGGCAACAAGGCCTACCGCCTGGCGCTGCAGACCCGAGAGCAGCACATCCGCCGCGAGAAGGCCACCAGCAACATCTGTACCGCCCAGGTGCTGCTCGCCGTCATGGCCGCCATGTACGCCGTCTACCACGGCCCGGACGGCCTGCGGACGATCGCCCGCCGGACCCACCGCTACGCCGCCCTGCTCGCCGCGGGCCTGACGGCCGGCGGGGTCGAGATCGTGCACGGCTCGTACTTCGACACGGTCACCGCCCGCGTTCCGGGCCGCGCGGCCGAGGTCGTCGCCGCCGCCCGCGAGGGCGGCGTCAACCTCCACCTGGTCGACGCCGACCACGTCTCCGTCGCCTGCGACGAGACCACCCTGCGCGCCGACGTCGAGGCCGTCTGGGCCGCCTTCGGCGTCACCGCCGAGATCGAGGCGCTCGACGCGACCACGGCCGACACCCTGCCCGAGGGCCTGCTGCGCTCGGACGACTACCTGACGCACCCGGTCTTCCACCAGCACCGCTCCGAGACCGCGATGCTGCGCTACCTGCGCAAGCTCTCGGACAAGGACTACGCGCTGGACCGCGGCATGATCCCGCTGGGCTCCTGCACCATGAAGCTCAACGCGACCACCGAGATGGAGCCGGTGACCTGGCCCGAATTCGGCCAGCTGCACCCCTTCGCCCCGGTGGAGCAGGCCGAGGGCTACCTCACGCTCATCACCGAGCTGGAGGAACGTCTCTGCGAGGTCACCGGCTACGACAAGGTGTCCATCCAGCCCAACGCCGGCTCCCAGGGTGAGCTCGCCGGCCTGCTGGCCGTCCGCGCCTACCACCGCGCGAACGGCGACGAGCAGCGCACCATCTGCCTCATCCCGTCCTCCGCGCACGGCACCAACGCCGCCAGCGCCGTGATGGCCGGCATGAAGGTCGTCGTGGTCAAGACCGCCGACGACGGCGAGGTGGACGCGGCCGACCTGCGCGCCAAGATCGAGCAGTACCGCGACGAGCTCTCCGTGCTCATGATCACGTACCCGTCCACGCACGGTGTGTTCGAGGAGCACGTCGCCGACATCTGCGCCCAGGTCCACGAGGCCGGCGGCCAGGTCTACGTCGACGGCGCCAACCTGAACGCCCTGGTGGGCCTGGCCAAGCCGGGTCACTTCGGCGGCGACGTCTCGCACCTGAACCTGCACAAGACCTTCTGCATCCCGCACGGCGGCGGCGGCCCGGGCGTCGGCCCGGTCGGTGTCCGGGCGCACCTGGCCCCGTACCTGCCGAACCACCCGCTCCAGCCGACCGCGGGTCCGGAGACGGGCGTCGGCCCGATCTCGGCCGCCCCGTGGGGCTCGGCGGGCATCCTGCCGATCTCCTGGTCGTACGTGCGCCTGATGGGCGGCGAGGGCCTCAAGCGCGCCACCCAGGTGGCGGTGCTCGGCGCCAACTACATCGCCAAGCGCCTGGAGCCGCACTACCCGGTGCTCTACACCGGCCCGGGCAACCTGGTCGCGCACGAGTGCATCATCGACCTGCGCCCGCTGTCGAAGTCCACGGGCGTGAGCGTGGACGACATCGCCAAGCGTCTGATCGACTACGGCTTCCACGCGCCGACCATGTCCTTCCCGGTCGCCGGCACGCTGATGATCGAGCCGACGGAGTCCGAGGACCTCGCCGAGATCGACCGCTTCTGCGACGCGATGATCGCCATCCGCGGCGAGATCGAGCGGGTCGCGGGCGGCGAGTGGCCGGCGGACGACAACCCGCTGGCCAACTCCCCGCACACGGCGGCGGCGCTGGGCGGCGAGTGGAACCACCCGTACACCCGCGACGAGGCCGTCTTCCCGGGCGGGGTCACGGCCGCCGAGAAGTACTGGCCGCCGGTGCGCCGCATCGACGGTGCCTTCGGCGACCGCAACCTGGTGTGCTCCTGCCCGCCGCTGGACGAGTACGACCACTGACACCGAGCGGTGCGGTGACAAGTAGCACGTGACATGGAGAAGGGGCCGGTCCGGGAGAATCTCCCGGACCGGCCCCTTCTGCTTGGCGTGCGTCCGTCGGGCCGTCCTCAGCGCCTACGCCGCCGCGAGCGGGCGGTGCGGGGCGATGATCTGGCCGTCCGGCAGGAGCTCGCCGGTGTCCTCGAAGAGCAGGACGCCATTGCACAGCAGGCTCCAGCCCTGCTCCGGGTGGTTGGCCACCGGGCGCGCGGCCTCCCGGTCGGCGGATTCGGCTGACGGGCAGGCTGGCTGGTGCTGGCACATGGATGCGTTCTTTCGCTGCGGTGTGGTCTGCGTGCTACGGCTCGATGCGTGATTCATGGCCGTCCCCCTGGGTCATCCCCGCACCCGCGGGGAGCGTGTCATCAGTGTTCCCCCATGACAGCCGCTTCGCAGGTATTTCCCGGCAGCTGTCCTTACAGATTGATGACGCATCACTCGTGCGGGCGGTTCAGGCCAACTCCCCTGTCATTTCGGATGGTTCGCAAGTGGCCCGAGCGGACTAGGCCGAATGGGCCACTCGGGTCAGGCGGCGGGTGCGGCCAGCGACGGAGGGAGGGGCGCCGTGGCGGGGGTCAGCCGACGGGTGAGCACGGGCAGCAGCTCGGAGACCGGATGCGGGCGGAACGGGGCGATGCCGGGCGGGGCCGGAGCCAGCGGCACCAGCAGGTCCTCGCCGGCGGGCAGCCCGGCGGAGGCGTCGGCGCCCACCGCCCCGTGCAGCCACAGGGTCAGCATGTACAGCTCCGGTACGGACAGCAGCCGCGGCTGGTAGCTCGTACCGAGGGACTCCGCCTGGCGCAGGGCGCGTTCGGTGGCGGCGACGTAGGGCCCCTCGAAGAAATGGGAGAAGGCCCAGCCGTCGGGGGTCAGACGGGTGTCGGCCGCCGCGACGTGACGGTCCCCGCTGCGGATCAGGAACCGCCAGCCGGTGAGCCGCGTGCGGGGCGGCCTGCCGCCGGCCGCGAGGGTGGACATGCCCAGCCGGTCCAGGACGTGCACCGGAAGGGGGAGTTCGGCGGTCAGAGGCCCCTGGATCGCGCGCAGGGACGGGGTGTGCGCCTCGTGGACGGCGGTGGGAGAACCGAGTGCCGCGAGGACGCTGCGCAGGGCGGGCGCGGGAGCCGGAGGGACATGCAGCGGCATGGTGGGTCGCCTCTCACTTGGGAGACCTGTGGAACGGGGGCAGGTGCGGACGGCGCTGTCGCATTCTGGGGCCAGAGGGGGGCCGAGGGGCAATGGCCGCGCGCCAACTCTCTGCCTCGTTTGCGGAGTTTATACGACATGTGTTCACGCAGTGTTTCGGCTAGCTGTCCCGCCTATTGCCGACAAGGCGCTTACCGGTCCCGCTGACATGGCATTCATGCCGGATGCACGCGAACGTGCCGCGCTGACCTCGGAGGTTACCGGACGGGGGCTCGGCTGAAAAGCATCGGTTTTGCGGAGCGCGCAAAGGCGAAGCGGAATTTGCGCGAGGCGACTTGCCAGGTGAATGTGCCGAAGCGCCCTTCGGCCAAACCGGCGCGCGCTCCTCGCCACGCACGCCCCCGCCGCGTTATGGATCACGCTGCCGGGGCATCATCGACCGTAATGCGCGCCTGGGTGTCCCGGGCCGGGCCCACTCGAGGAGGGACGCTTCGATGGGGGAGAAGGTCGTGGCGGGCGGATTCGACCTGTCCGATCGGCAGCGGTATCGAAGGAAGCTTCACGAGTGTCTGGAGGGGCTGGAGCGACTCCTGGCGGAGAAGAGGTTCGATCGCCCGAAGAACATGATGGGACTGGAGATCGAGCTGAATCTCGCGGGCGCCGACGGGTTGCCGAGAATGGTGAATGCCCAGGTGCTGGAGCGGATAGCGAGCCCCGATTTCCAGACCGAACTGGGAATGTTCAATCTGGAGGTGAACGTCCTGCCGCACCGGCTCGGCGGACGGGTATTCGACCAGCTCGCCGAGGAACTCAGCGCCGGGCTGGGCTATGCCCACCGGCAGGCCGCGGAGATCGATGCCGGCGTGGTGATGATCGGCATTCTGCCGACGATCTCCCGCGCCGACCTGGTCACCGCCAACCTGTCGGCCGTGGACCGCTACTCGCTGCTCAACGAGCAGATCCTGATGATGCGCGGGGAGGACTTCACGCTCGACATCGACGGGGTCGAGCGGCTGATCTGGACCTCCGGGTCCATCGTCCCGGAGGCCGCCTGCACCTCCGTACAACTGCATCTCCAGGTGACACCGGCCCGGTTCCCCGCCGTGTGGAACGCGGCGCAGGTGGTGGCCGCCGCGCAGATAGCCGTCGGCGCCAACTCGCCCTTCCTGTTCGGGCGCGAGCTGTGGCGGGAGTCGCGGCCGCCCCTGTTCACCCAGGCCACCGACACCCGGCCGCCCGAACTCCAGGCGCAGGGGGTACGGCCGCGGACCTGGTTCGGGGAGCGGTGGGTGGACTCGGCGTACGAGCTCTTCGCCGAGAACGTCCGCTACTTCCCCGCCCTGCTGCCGATATGCGACGAGGAGGAGCCGCTGCGGGTGCTCGCCGAGGGCGGGGTGCCGGGGCTGCAGGAGCTGGTCCTGCACAACGGGACCGTCTACCGCTGGAACCGGCCCGTGTACGGGGTCGCCGACGGGGTGCCGCACCTGCGGGTGGAGAACCGGGTGCTGCCGGCCGGCCCGACGGTCGCCGACGTCGTCGCCAACGCCGCCTTCTACTACGGGCTGGTCCGCACCCTCGCGGACGAGCAGCGCCCGGTGTGGACCCGGCTGCCCTTCGCCGAGGCGGAGGCGAACTTCGACGCGGCCTGCCGGTACGGGATCGACGCGCGGCTGCGGTGGCCCCGCCGGGGCCGGGCCGGGGGACTGGCGAGCGTGCCCGCCGTACGGCTGGTCCTGGACGAACTGCTGCCGATGGCGGCGGCGGGGCTGGACGCCTGGGGCATCGAGCCCGCGGACCGGGACCACTACCTCGGCATCATCGAGGAGCGCTGCCGGCGGCGGGTGAACGGGGCGACCTGGCAGGTGGACACCTACCACCGGGCGCTGGCGGCCGGGCTGGAGCGGGACGAGGCGCTGGCCGCGACCACCCGCAGGTACAGCGAGCTGATGCACAAGGGCGACCCCGTGCACACCTGGCCCGTGGGGCCGGGGGAGGAGGTGACCCCCTCGGTGCCGGAGGCCCGCTGAGCGGGCGCGTGACCGGAGCCGCCCGGCGGTCCCGTCGACGCCGTTGATCCCGTTGTCCCCCCGCAGTGATCCTCCCGGTCTCCCGAGGAGGCAGTATGGGGTCGTCGCAACGGGATGGCAGGACGGGAGTCGGGCGTGCGGGCGGATCCGGAGCCGGTGTTCGTGGAGCTGGGCGAGGACGGGCGGCGGGCTCTCCTGCGCAACGAGACGCTGCTCGTCCTCGCGCTGTCGCTGGGCGCGAGCGGGGTCTCGGCGCTGATCAGCTTCATCGGCTCGCTCACCAAGCCGGGGGGACTGAAGGACCAGGCCGCCACCCTCAACGGCTCGTACGCCCCGGGCCGGCCCTGGCTGGACCTGGCGTGGCAGCTGTTCGGCATCGCGAGCGCGCTGGTCCCCGTCCTGCTGGTGGCGCACCTGCTGACCCGCGAGGGCGCCCCCGGGCTGCGGGTGCTGGGCTTCGACCGCACCCGGCCCATGGCGGACCTCGCCCGGGGCGCTCTCGTCGCCGCGGGGATCGGGAGCGCGGGGCTCGCCTTCTACCTGGGGGCGCGGGCCGCCGGATTCAACCTCACGGTGGTGCCCGAGGCGCTGCCGGACGTGTGGTGGAAGTTCCCCGTACTGATCCTCTCCGCGCTGCAGAACGCCGTGGTGGAGGAGGTCATCGTGCTGGCCTACCTGCTGCGCCGGCTCGGCCAGCTCGGCTGGTCGCCGATGGCCGCGCTGCTGGCCAGCTCGGCCCTGCGCGGCTCCTACCACCTCTACCAGGGCGTCGGCGGCTTCATCGGCAACATGGTGATGGGCGTCGTCTTCGTCCTGGCCTACCGCCGCTGGGGCCGGGTGGGCCCGCTCGTCGTCGCGCACGCGCTCCTCGACATCGTGGCCTTCGGCGGCTACGCCCTGCTGGCGGGCAAGGTGGGCTGGCTGCCCACGCCGTGATGCGGCGGACCACCCGATCGGCCCCTCCGGGCGGGGGCGGACGGCGGAGCGGTGCGACGCTGAAGGGGAGGTGAGGAGGCGCGCCCGGTGGCTGTCATGGACTCCCTGGTGCCGTTCGCGCCGTTCCTCGTGCCCGTGGTCAGTGGCCTGGTGGGCGGGGCCAGCCTCCTCATCCGGGACCGCCGCGAGGCACGCAGCTCCGACCACCACTACCGCAGGCGACTGGAGAAGGCCCAGCTGGAGGTCCAGTTCCTGAGCGGCTGGATCCAGGCCAAGGAACTGGCGCCGACCGACGCGCCGGCCCCGGACCCGGGGCGCTGGCTGGACGAGTGCTACGCGTCGGTGCGCCGCGCCAAGGCGGACACGGGCGGCCGGGACCGGACGGGTCCGGTCTCGCTGCGGCGCCTCCTGCTGCTGGGGGAGGTGAGCGGCCCGGCGAAGAGCATGCGGATCGCCTACTGGATTTCCCTCGTCCTCTTCAACGGGGCGCTCGCGTGGTGGGTGAACGCGCTCGTCACCGGCGTACCCGGTTTCGCGCACGAGGAAGGCGCCTCCGAGTCCGAGGAGATCGCCTCTTACCTGGCATTGGCGGGCGTCTTCTTCGTCGTGTCGGCCGTCCTGTGGGTGTGGACGGTGCACCTCGGCGCGGCGGAGCCGGAGCAGGTCTACCGCAAGCGGATCGACTCGGCCGCATGGCTGGAGCAGGAGGAGAAGCGGCGGAGCGCCGCGCGCGCGAAGGCGGAGGCGAAGGCGAAGGGGCGATCGAAGGGGGACGGGGGCGGGTCCGCGCCATGACCCGGCCCCGGTCCTGCCCCGGTCCCGCCCCGGCCCGGCTCCCGCGTCCGGGCCCCGTGGTCACCCCGCCTGTGCGGCCCCGGGCGGGCGAACAGCTCGCCGTCGAGGACGGTGACGGCCCGGCCGGCCAGCAGGGTGCGGTCGCCCGCCAGCGTCACCCGTACGAGACCGCGGCGCGCGCCGCCCTGGAGGCCGGTCAGCTCCGTACGGCCCAGGCGCTCGGCCCAGAAGGGAGCCAGCGCGGTGTGGGCGCTGCCGGTCACCGGGTCCTCGTCGATCCCGAAGGCGGGGAAGAAGCCGCGGGAGACGAAGTCGTACCCGCGGGAAGGGTCCTCGGCGGCCGCGGTGACGATGACCCCGCGCTTGGCGAAGGCGCGCAGGGCGGCGTGGTCCGGCGTCAGTTCGCGGACGGTCTTCTCGTCGGCGAGCTCGATCACGAGGTCGCCGATGTGCGCGGCGGTGTCGTGCACGGAGAGGATCGGCGCCCCGCCGAGCGCGTGGTCCACGGCGGCCGGCGCCGGGACCGGGGTCAGGGAGGACGTCGGGAAGTCCATGGTGATCGTCCCGTCCCCGGCGGTCTCGGCCGTGAGGATCCCGCAGCGCGCGGAGAAGCGGATCAGCCCCGTGGCGAGGCCCGCGGACGCCAGGACGTGCGCGGTGGCCAGGGTCGCGTGGCCGCACATGTCGACCTCGGCGGCCGGGGTGAACCAGCGCAGCGCCCAGTCGGCGTCCCCGCCGGGCGGCAGGGGATGGGCGAAGGCGGTCTCGGAGAGGTTCACCTCGGAGGCGACCTGCTGGAGCCAGGCGTCCGGGGGGAAGCCGGTGTCGAGGATCAGGACTCCGGCGGGGTTCCCGTGGAAGGGCCGGTCGGTGAAGGCGTCGACGATTCGGATGCGCATGCATCGACGGTAGGGCGGTTCCTTGATCGCCGACAAAGACCAATCCGGGGTGACTGGACCGGTCGTTGCCCCGGGCCGGTCGTTGCCCCGGGGCGGTCGGTGCCCCCGGGGCGGGCCGGCCCGGGTGTGGGCCGGCCCGGAGCCGGGGCCGGCTCAGGTCCGGGAGAGCGCCTTCGTGCCCGACAGCAGCGGGATGAGGTCGAAGTTCCCGTCACCGCGGCCGCAGGTCGGGGCCGTGTCGGGGGTGTCGGAGACCTTCGTGCCGGTCGTGAAGCGGCCGTCGCGGCGGGTCGGGACCACGGTGGTGAAGTGGTCGTCGAAGCCGCCGGCGCCGTAGTAGTACACGCACTGCTGGAGGTTCACGTAGCGCCCGGCGGACAGGTCCAGGGCCTTGACGTCCGAGAGCAGGGGGACGAGGTCGTAGAGGCCGCGGCCGGGGCCGCAGTTCGGGGTCGTGTCGGGCGTGTCGGAGACGTTCGTCCCGGCTGAGAACTCCCCGCCACCGAGCGAGATCACGGTGGTCAGGTGATCCCGCTGGCCGTCGGAGTAGTAGACGCACTGGTGCAGGTTCAGGTAGCGCCCGGCGCTCAGGTCGAGGGCCTGGACGGCCGCCCACGGGTGGTGGGGCGTGAAGTTCCCGTCCCCGGCGCCGCAGGACCGGGTCTGGTCGGGGGTGGCCGACGTGGCGGTCCCGGTCGTGAACCGGCCGTCGCGGCTCGGGACCACGGTCGTGAAGTAGTCGACGACGCGGGGGGGACGAGTACACGCACTGGTGCAGGTTGAGGTGATTGCCGGCCAGCTGCCGGGGGCCGTCGGCGGTGGCCGGGCCCGGCACTACGAGCAGCAGTGCGGCGGCGGCCGCGGCGGCGAGCCACGTCCTGGCGCGTCCCTGAAGGCGCACGGATGTCCCCTTTGCGGGTTGTTTGGGCATGTTCGCGGCCCAGCACAGCACACACCCGCACGCCCTTCGCCTGAAAGTTCGGTCGCCAATCCACCCCAAGGTGTGTCATCGGATCACGTGTCGCTGACGAGTTTCCGATATATCGTTGACGCATCGCGATGGATCAGCGATAGTTGAGCCATCGGATCACCGATGACAGGAAGCACGACAACGTGACGAAAGGAGCGCAGTCATGCGTTCACACGGACAGCACGGACACGACCACGGTCATGACCACGGACGGGGCCACGACCACTGCGGGCCCGATCGTCGGGAGGGTTTCAAGGGGCGTCGCGCCGCCTTCGGACCGTTCGGGCCGCCCTTCGGCGGCGGGCCCTTCGGGGGTCGGGGCGGGCGCGGTGGGCGAGGCGGCGGACGGGCCCGGCGCGGTGACGTACGCGCCTCGATCCTGGCGCTGCTCGCCGACCGGCCGATGCACGGCTACGAGATGATCCAGGAGATCGGCGAGCGCAGTGGCGGGGCCTGGAAGCCCAGCCCGGGCTCGGTCTACCCGACCCTGCAGCTGCTCGAGGACGAGGGGCTCATCACGAATGAGAGCGAGGGCGGCAAGAAGCTGTTCACGCTCACCGACGCCGGCCGCACCGAGGCCGAGTCGGGCCCCGACGCACCGTGGGCCGACGCCGGCCGCGGCTTCGACTTCGAGGCGATGCACGAGGTCCGGACGGCCGGGATCGGCCTGATGGAAGCCTTCGGGCAGGTCTTCAAGACCGGCTCGCCCGAGCAGCGCGAGAAGGCGCTCGGGGTCATCAACGACGCCCGCAAGAAGCTCTACCTGATCCTGGCCGACGAGCACTGAGGACCGGGCAGGTCCCGGCACCACACGGCGCGCCCCGCGAGTCCGCTCGTGGGGCGCGCCGTCGTGTACGGGGGTGGGCGGCGGCCGGTCAGGCCACCAGGCCGGCCAGCTTGCGCAGCGACTCGTTCAGTGCGGCGGTGGCCGAGTCCTTGAGCTTGCCCGCCATCAGCGAGACGGCCGCCCCGGTGAACTCTCCGTCGATGCGGACCGTGGTGGCCCCGCCGTCCGGGGTCAGGGTGTACCGGGTGAGGACGGCCACGCCCATCGGGCCCTTGCCGGTGATGGCGAAGAGGCGCTCGTCCTCCAGCTCCGAGACGGTCCAGACGACCTCGGCCGGGAAGCCCATCATCTTCATGTTCTCGGCGAAGGTGGACCCGACCGCGAGGGTCTCCGGGCCGCCCTTCGGGAAGTTCGTGTGGGTCATGCTCCACTGGCCGTACGCGTCCCAGTCCGTGAGCTGGGACCAGAGCTTCGCGGCGGACGCCTCGATGCGTGATTCCGCGGTGACTTCGGCCATGCGACCACCCCTTCTCGTCGGGTACGTGCGGCGGAACGTAGCCCCGGCGGGCGGAACATTCAATACTGACGACCTGTCAGAAACTGTGGGGGTCGGCAGCGCGCGGTATCGAGTGCATCTCAACAGGTGTCACGGCCGTGACGGTACTGACCGGCCCTGTCATGATGGCCGGATGCAAGCGTCAGGG
Organism: Streptomyces sp. NPDC048424; assembly: GCF_040651555.1. Taxonomy (NCBI): domain Bacteria; kingdom Bacillati; phylum Actinomycetota; class Actinomycetes; order Kitasatosporales; family Streptomycetaceae; genus Streptomyces; species Streptomyces sp. NPDC048424. Next base: position 22,402 of record NZ_JBEZKE010000017.1, read on the forward strand.
AAAAATGCCGGGCTGGGCCTCGCCCTCGTCTCGGCGTTCGCGTTCGGTGGTTCCGGAGTGGCGGCGAAGCCGCTGATCGAGGCGGGTCTGGACCCCCTCCACATGGTCTGGCTCAGGGTGGCCGGGGCAGCGCTCGTGCTGTCCCCGCTGGCCTGGCGCCACCGTGACCTCGTCCTGCGCAAGCCCTTGCTGCTCGCCGGCTTCGGGCTGGTGGCCGTCGCGGGTGTGCAGGCCTTCTACTTCGCCTCCCTCTCCCGGATCCCGGTGGGCGTGGCCCTGCTGCTGGAGTACCTGGGCCCCGCGCTGCTGCTCGGCTACATCCGCTTCGTGCAGCGCAAGCCCGTGACCCGGGGCGCCGCCGCGGGCGCGGCCGTGGCCGTCGTCGGCCTGGCCTGCGTGGTGGAGATCTGGTCCGGGCTGAGCCTGGACCCCCTCGGCGTGCTCTTCGGCCTCGCCGCGGCCTGCTGCCAGGCCTTCTACTTCGTCTTCGCCGACCAGGGCGCCGACGGCGACGACGCCCCCGACCCGCTCGGGGTGATCGCGTACGGCATGCTCGTCGGCGCCCTGGTGATGACCGTGATCGCCCGGCCGTGGGAGATGGACTGGCAGGTGCTGGGCGGCCAGGCCTCCGTGGGCGCCGCGATGGTGCCCGCGCCGGTGCTGCTCGCCTGGGTGGTGCTGGTCGCGACCGTCTTCGCGTACCTGACCGGTGTGGTCTCGGTGCGCAGGCTCTCGCCGCAGGTCGCGGGCGTGGTGGCCTTCCTGGAGGCGGTCGTCGCCACCGTGCTGGCCTGGGTCCTGCTCGGCGAGTACCTCTCGACCTGGCAGATCGTCGGCGGCGGCCTGGTGCTGGGCGGCGCCTTCATCGCCCAGTCCTCCCGGCCGTCCCCGCCGGTCCCGCCGGTACCGCCCGCCGTGGGCGGTCCGGCCCTGCTGGACCGCGAGACGACGACGGCCTAGGGTGGCGATCATGCATTCGACCGTGCTTCCGCCTCCTGCCGCCTAGCGCGGGCGGCGCCTCGACGATCTGACCCGGCCCGGGGAGTTCCCGGGCGGGTACGTGCTGCCCGCGAAGCGATGACCTGCTTCTTCTCATCCTTCACGCAAGCGCGGAGAGTTTCGTGTCGAACCATTCGCCCGCTGCCGGGCGCAGTCTGCTGTACCTCGTCGTCGCCGGAGCCGCCTGGGGCACCGCCGGGGCGGCCGCCTCACTCCTCTTCCTGGCCAGTGACCTCGGCCCGCTCGCCCTGTCGTTCTGGCGGTGCGCGGGCGGGCTCGTGGTGCTGCTGGCGGTGCTCGCCGTACGGGGGTCCCGTCCCGGGCCGGGCCGGACGCGGCCCTCGGTGCGTTCGCTGATCGCGACAGGGCTGCTGTTCACCGTCTTCCAGGCCGCGTACTTCGCCGCCGTGCGCGAGACCGGCCTCGCGGTGGGCACCGTGGTCACGCTCGGCGCCGGGCCGGTGATCATCGCGCTCGGGGCCCGGTACTGGATGGGCGAGCGGCTCGGCCGCGGCGGCGTGGCCGCCGTCCTCGGCGCGCTGGCGGGGCTGGCCGTACTGGTGCTGGGCAGCGGGGGCGGCGAAGTGCGGCCGCTCGGCGTCGGCTGGGCGCTGCTGTCGGCCGCCGGCTACGCGGGGATGACGCTGCGGGCCCGGTGGCTCGGGCAGCGCGGCGCGGGCGGGGACCCGCTGGTGACCACCGCCTGGTCGGTCGCGGTCGGCACGGTGTGCCTGCTCCCGCTCGCGGCGGCGGAGGGGCTGCTGGCGCACACCGCCGACATCGGGCGGGTGCTCTGGCTGCTGGTGTACGTGGCCACCGTGCCGACGGCGCTGGCGTACGCGCTCTACTTCACGGGAGCCGCGGCGGTACGGGCCGCCACCGTGTCGGTGATCATGCTGATCGAGCCGGTGAGCGCGGCCGTGATCGCCGTCCTGCTCCTCGGGGAGCGGCTGACCGCCGCCGTGGTGCTGGGCACCGTACTGCTGCTGACGGCGGTGGGCGCCCTGATCGCGGCGGAATCGCGCCGTCCGGCGGGGGCGGCCGTGCCCGCCGCCGTCCGGCGCAGTCCTCAGAGCGCGGTGATGTAGTCCGGGACGGCGATGCCGGGGGCCAGGTCCGCGGCGGGCACCGGGGTTCCGAAAACGGGGGCGACCGGGACCACGCCCGCCCAGTAGGGCAGGTCCAGGTCCTCGGCGTCGTCGTTGCTCGGGCCGGTGCGCAGCTTCGCGGACACCTCGGTCAGATCCACCCGGATCACCGCCGTGGCGGCGAGCTCCCTGGCGTTGGCGGGCCGGATGTCGGCGGAGCGGCCCGGCACGGCGGAGTCGACCAGGGCGTCCAGGGCCATCCGGCACTCCGCCTCGTCGGTGACCTGGTAGGCGGTGCCGTGCACGACCACCGAGCGGTAGTTGAGCGAGTGGTGGAAGGCCGAGCGGGCCAGCACGAGACCGTCGACGTGGGTCACGGTCACACAGACGGCGAGGCCCGGATCGGCCTTGCCGGCCGCGAGCAGCGGCCGCGAGCCGGTCGAGCCGTGGATGTAGATCGATTCGCCGACCCGGGCGAACAGCGTGGGCAGGACCACGGGCGCGCCGTCACGGACGAAGCCGAGGTGGCAGATGTAGGCCTCGTCGAGTATCGAGTGCACCGTCTCGCGGTCGTAGCGCGCCCGGTCGCGGGATCGGGTGGGGACCGTGCGGTCGGTGGGCTCGTACGCGCCGGTCGTCCCGGTGCGCTCGGTCGTCGTCTCCGTGGCGGGCGTGGCGGTCATGATGCCGACTCCATTGCACTAGTGCATACTTGGGTTTGTGCTAGTAGAGTATCGGATCACAGGGCGGGGCACAGCGGATATCGCGGCCAGCGTCGAGGCGGGCGTGGCATCGGGCGCGCTGCCACCCGGATCGCTGCTGCCGCCGATGCGGGAGCTGGCGGGCGAACTGGGCGTCAACCCCAACACCGTGGCGGCCGCCTACAGGACACTGCGCGAGCGCGGGGTCATCGAAACCGACGGGCGGCGCGGAAGCCGGGTGCGGCCGCGCCCCTCCACCACCCCGCGCGACGCGCTGCGGATGGTGGTGCCGGCGGGCGTGCGCGACATCGCGGAGGGCAATCCGGACGTGTCGCTGCTCCCCGCCCTGGACGCGGCGCTGGCGGCGGCGGCCCGGCGGTACGCGCGGGCGCCGTCCCTCTACGGCGCCGACCCGGTCGCGCCGGACCTGGCCCGGCTCGCCCGGGCGGACTTCGACGCGGACGCCGTGCCGCCCGGCCCGGTGGCGGTGACCTCGGGAGCGCTGGACGCGATGGAACGGGTGCTGGTCGCCCACCTGAGGCCGGGGGACGCGGTGGCGGTCGAGGACCCGGGCTGGGGAGGCTCGCTCGACCTGGTCCCGGCGCTGGGCCTGCGGGTGCTGCCGGTGGCGGTGGACGACGACGGGCCCCGGGCCGACGCGGTGGCCCGGGCGCTCGCCGCCGGGGCCCGGGCGCTGGTGGTGACCTCGCGGGCGCAGAACCCGACCGGTGCCGCGGTGAGCGCGGAGCGGGCGGGGGAGCTGCGGGAGTTGCTGGCGCGCCACCCGGGGGTGCTGCTGATCGAGGACGACCACGGCCACGGGATCGTCGACCTGCCGCTGCACCCGCTGAGCGGGGTCACCGGGCACTGGGCGCTGATCCGGTCCACGGCGAAGGCCTACGGGCCCGACCTGCGGCTCGCCGTGCTGACGGGCGACGCGGTGACCCTGGACCGCGTACGGGGGCGCCAGCGGCTGGGCCCGGGCTGGGTGAGCCGGCTGCTCCAGCACGCGGTGGTGGAGCTGTGGACCTCGAACGCCGTGGACCGGGCCGCCGTGGCCCGCGCGTACGGGGAGCGGCGGGACGCCCTGGTCGAGGCGCTGCGGGAGCGGGGGGTGCGGGCGCACGGGCGGAGCGGGCTGAACGTGTGGGTACCGGTGGCCGACGAGACGGTGGTGATCACGAGGCTGCTCGCCGCGGGATGGGCGGTGGCGGCCGGGGCGATCTTCCGGGTCGAGGCGGGACCGGGCGTGCGGCTGACGGTGTCGCAGCTGGGGATCTCGGAGGTGCCGGGCCTGGCGGACGCGGTGGCCGCGGCGGTCCGGACGGGGGTCGCGGGCGGGCGCAACGACTGACCGCACGGGTCGGCCCCCGGCCCGCAGCCGGTGCCGCCTCGGACCACCTCTTCCAGTCCTGCCGACAGGACTGGAAGAGGTGGTCCGGGCGGAGGTGACCCACGGGGCCGAGCCGATCGGCAAACACCCCTGGGCACTGGTCAGGCGGGCTTTCGTGTGCCGGGGCGGGTCTGGCTGAGGGCGGCTCCGGCCAGGACGATCGCGGCGCCGACCGGGGTGTTCCAGTGCAGCTGCTCGCCGAGGACCAGGACGCCCGCGGCGGTGGCGATGACCGGGATGAAGTAGGTGACCATCTGGGCGGTGGTCGGGCCGACCTCCGTCACCAGGCCGTACTGCATCTGCAGGGCCATGCCCGTGCCGAGGGCGCCCAGGGCGATCACCGAGAGGGTCGGCCAGAGCGGGAACGAGCTCGGCGCCGTGGTGAAGAGGGCGCTGACCAGCGAGAGCTGGAGGGTGGAGACCATGAGCTGGCCGCCGGTCAGGGCCACCGGGGAGCCGGGGGTGCCGGCCAGCGTGCGGCGGACGTAGATCCAGCCGATGGGGTAGCAGAGGGCGGCCAGCAGGGCGAGCGCGGTGCCCCGGGCGTCGACGCCGGAGAAGCCCTGCCAGGCGCCGAGGACGATGAGGACGCCGAGGAAGCCCAGGCCCAGGCCCGCGAAGCGGCGGCGCGTGGGGCGGTCCTCGGACAGGGCGACCATCGACAGCGCCATGCCCCACAGCGGGGAGGTCGCGTTGCAGATGCCGGCCAGGGTCGAGGGGATGCTCAGTTCCGCGTACGCGAACAGGGAGAACGGCACGGTGTTGAGCAGCAGCGCGGCCACGCCGAGGTGGCCCCAGGTGCGCAGCCCCCGGGGCAGCTTCTCGCGGCGGACCAGCAGTACGGCGAGGAGGGCGAGCGCGCCGAACAGGACCCGGCCCAGGGCCACCTGGAAGGGCGCGTACGCCTCCGTGCCCACCTTGATCAGGAGGAAGCTGAAGCCCCAGACGACCGAGAGGATCGCGAACCGGACGCGCCAGTCGAGGAGCCTGGTGCGCCAGCCGGCGGTGGCGGCGGTCGTGGCGGTCGTAGGGGTGGAGGTGGTGGCGGTGGTGGTGAGGGTGGGCCGCGGGGCTGTCGGTGCGCTCATGACCCTTACTGTGCTCGTGTCAACTTCGTAGGACAAGCGAGAGTTTCTCCAGTCGACGGCGTAGCATCGCTTACATGTTGAACCTGGAGCGCCTGCGCACCCTCGATGCCCTCGCCCGCCACGGCTCGGTCAGCGGCGCGGCCGACGGGCTCCACGTCACCACCTCCGCAGTGTCCCAGCAGATGGCCAAGCTGGAGCGCGAGGTCGGCCAGCCGCTGCTGGCCAGGAACGGACGCGGGGTCCGGCTCACCGACGCCGGGCGGCTGCTCGCCGATCACGCGGCCCGGATCATCTCCCAGGTGGAGCTCGCCCAGGCCGATGTCGAGGCCCAGCGCGGATGCGCCGTCGGCGAGCTGCGGATCGGCGCCTTCCCGACCGCCATGCGCGGACTGCTGCCGCAGGCCCTGTCCGCGCTGCGCGCCGGGCACCCGGACGTGCGGGCGCGGGTGCGCGAGCAGGAGCCCGAGGACAGCATGGCCGCCGTCGTGCGCGGGGACCTCGACCTGGCGCTGGCCATCGACTGGCACAACAAGCGGATGCCGGTGCCCGCCGAGCTCACCCGGACCCACCTGCTGGACGACTCCGTCGACATCGCGGTCCCGGCCGGTCACCCGCTGGCCGACAAGAGCAGGATCTCGCTCGCCGACTTCGCCGACGACGACTGGATCTCCTGGAACGAGGGGCAGTTCTGCCACGAGTGGCTGGTGTTCACCCTGCGCGGTACGGGCGTCGAGCCGCGCATCGCCCACATCGCCGAGGAGCACCACACCCAGCTGGCCTTCGTGGAGGCCGGCCTCGGCGTGTGCGTGGCGCCGAAGCTGGGCCGCGGCCCGGTGCCGCCGGGGGTGCGGCTGCTGCCGGTCTGCGACGCCGTACGCCGCCACGTGTACGCCGTCTGGCGCGCGGACGCCGACCGGAGGCCCTCGATCCGGGCCGCGGTCGACGCCCTGCGGCTGGCGGCCGCCGGGCTGTAGTGGTCCGCCGCTCCTGCCCGCGGCCCCGGACACCCCCTAGAGCTTGCGGAAGTCCCACGAGACGATCGAGTCGGGGGTCAGACGGATCCAGGCGTGCCGCCCGTCGTGCGGCATCTCCTCGATGCCGAAGTTCTTGACCGGGAAGATCCGCTCGGCCTCCGCCAGTTCGGGGCAGGGCTCGCCGGTGCGCGGGGCCTCGCCCACGAAGACGGCGCTGCCGGACAGCTCCACCCCGCGCAGTTCGTCGTAGGACTCGCCCGAGTCCACGACCACCGAGATCCGCGGGTCCTTGCGCAGGTCGGACCAGCGGCGGCTGCGCGTGATCGAGTACAGCCACAGCGAGTTGCCGTCCCAGGCGAACCACAGGGCGCCCACGTGCGGCCGCCCGTCGGGGGAGACCGTCGCGACCCGGCAGGTCTTCTGCTCGCGCAGGAAGGAGTCCACTTCCGCGTCGCTCATCATGATGCGCCGGCCCCGCCGCTGCGAAGTCCCGGTTCGTGACTCGTCCATCCGTCCTGCACCCCTTCACATCTGACTGTGTGTCAGGAATCATGAGGGCTCTTCCGTCGCCACGCCAGGGGGAGCCATGCCGGATCTCGATCCCGCCACCACCGCGCTGCTCACCGTCGAGTGCCAGAACGGTGTCGTGGGCGAGGAGAGCGCGCTGCCCGAGCTCGCCAAGGAAGCCCGGGACTCCGGGATGCTGGAGCGGGTGGCCGCGCTGGTCGACGCCGCGCGCGGGGCCGGCGTACAGGTGCTGCACGCCGTCGCCGAGCGGCGGCCCGACGGGCTCGGGGCGAACACCAACGCCCGGCTGTTCCGGGCCGCGGAGAGGCTGCCGGTGCGCCAGCTGACCGGGAGCCGGGCCGTGGAGGTCGCCGCCCCCATCGCCGTCGCCGGGCAGGACCTGGTGGTCCGCCGGCTGCACGGGCTCTCCCCGATGGCCGGCACCGACCTCGACGCCCTGCTGCGCAACCTCGGCATCCGCACCCTCGTCGTCACCGGGGTCTCCTCCAACATCGCCATCCCCAACACCGTCTTCGACGCCGTGAACCTCGGCTACCGGGTCGTGGTCCCCGCCGACGCCATCGCCGGGGTGCCCGCCTCCTGCACCGCCGAGGTGATCCGCAACTCCCTCGCCCTGGTGGCGTCCATCACCACGGCCGAAGAGCTCCTCAATCAGTGGGCTCCCGCCCCCTGACCCCCGTAACCTGGGCGGATGCTGTCCGAAGTGATCGCGACCCGCTACGTCACGCCCCTGCGTGAGGGCGGCTCGCTCCCGGGAATCGTCGAGGCCGACGACCTCGGTACCTACGTCATGAAATTCACCGGAGCCGGCCAGGGCCGCAAGACCCTGGTCGCCGAGGTCATCTGCGGCCGCCTGGCCCAGCGGCTGGGACTGCGCGTCCCGAGACTGGTCCAGATGCAGCTCGACCCCGTCATCGGGCTCGGCGAACCCGACCAGGAGGTCCAGGAGCTGCTCAAGGCCAGCGGCGGGCTCAACCTCGGCATGGACTACCTGCCCGGCTCGATCGGCTTCGACCCGCTCGCCTACCAGGTGGACCCGGCCGAGGCGGGGCGCGTGGTCTGGTTCGACGCCCTCATCAACAACGTCGACCGGTCCTGGCGCAACCCGAACATGCTGGTCTGGCACGGGGACCTCTGGCTCATCGACCACGGCGCCACCATGATCTGGCACCACAACTGGCCCACCGCCGGGGCCGCGGCCGCCAAGCCCTACAACGCCTCCGACCACGTACTGGCCCCCGTGGGCCCGGACATCGAGGCGGCGGCCGCCGCCCTCGCGCCGCTCGTGACCGAGGAACTGCTCACGGAGGTCGCGGCCGACGTCCCCGACGAGTGGCTGGTCGACGAGCCCGGCTTCGACTCCACCGACGCGCTGCGCCGCGCCTACGTGGAGGCGTTGCTGCCGCGCGCGGCCACGATCCACGAGAGGATCACCATGGAGGCCGAGGTCAAGCAGCGGTCCGGTCCGCCGGGCTGGCTGGCCGAACGCCTCGCCCCCCTGCCCCACAAGAAGAAGAGCGACGACGAGTGACCAAGCGGGACGTGTTCGAGTACGCGCTGGTGCGTGTGGTGCCCCGGATGGAACGGGGCGAGTGCTTCAACGCCGGCGTGATCGTCTACTGCCGGGCGCACGCGTACGTCGCCGCGCGCACCCACCTCGACGAGGCGAAGCTCCTCGCGCTGGATCCGGGGGCGGACGTGGCCGGGGTGCGGGCCGCGTTGCACGGGGTCGAGGGCGTGTGCGCGGGCGGGGTGTCCGCCGGGCAGGCGGCCGGTGACGATGCGGGGCGGCGGTTCCGGTGGCTGATCGCTCCGCGGAGCACGGTGGTGCAGCCGGGGCCGGTGCACACCGGCCTGACGGCCGATCCGGCTGCGGAGGTGGAGCGGTTGCTGGACCTGCTGGTCCGCTGACTTCGGGGTCCCGCCGGTGGACCGGTGCGGCTCCGTTGCGGGGGCTCCGCCCCCGAGCCCCCGCGCCTCAAACGCCGGCGGGGCTGAAAGATCGGGGCGCCGCCCCGGACGCAGCGCCTGAAACGCCGGCGGGGCTGAAAGATCGGGGCGCCGCCCCGGACGCAGCGCCTGAAACGCCGGCGGGGCTGAAAGATCGGGGCGCCGCCCCGGACCCAGCGCCTCAAACGCCGGCGGGGCTGAAAGATCGGGGCGCCGCCCCGGACCCAGCGCCTCAAACGCCGGCGGGGCCGAATGTGGCTGGACCTGTCGCCGTTGACACCGGGTGCCAGGGCTCCTAGCGTCTCCTCAGTTGAAGCTACTAAGCGGTTGCTCACCTCTGGGCGGCCGTCTCTCAAGGGCGAGGAGATCCAGCATGTCCACCACCGAGCAGCGCGTCGCGATCGTGACCGGGGCGGCCCGGGGCATCGGCGCGGCCACCGCCGTACGCCTGGCCGCCGAGGGCCGGGCCGTCGCCGTACTCGACCTCGACGAGGCGGCCTGCAAGGACACCGTGGAGGCGATCACGGCGGCCGGCGGCAAGGCCCTGGCGGTCGGCTGCGACGTCTCCGACGCCGCGCAGGTGGAGGCCGCCGTCGCGCGCGTCGCGAGCGAGCTCGGCGCCCCGACCATCCTGGTCAACAACGCCGGTGTGCTGCGCGACAACCTGCTCTTCAAGATGAGCGAGACCGACTGGGACACGGTCATGAACGTGCACCTGCGCGGCGCCTTCCTGATGTCGAAGGCCTGTCAGAAGTACATGGTGGAGGCCAAGTTCGGCCGCATCGTGAACCTCTCCAGCAGCTCGGCGCTCGGCAACCGCGGCCAGGTCAACTACTCCGCCGCCAAGGCCGGTCTGCAGGGCTTCACCAAGACCCTGGCCATCGAGCTCGGCAAGTTCGGCGTCACCGCGAACGCCGTCGCCCCCGGCTTCATCGTCACCGAGATGACCGCCCAGACGGCCGCCCGCGTCGGCATGGGCTTCGAGGACTTCCAGGCGGCCGCCGCCACCCAGATCCCCGTCCAGCGCGTCGGCCGCCCGGACGACATCGCCAACGCCATCGCCTTCTTCACGGGCGAGGCGGCCGGCTTCGTCTCCGGCCAGGTCATGTACGTCGCCGGCGGCCCGCTCAACTGACGATCCAAGAGATCACGAGAGGCAGGCGCACGTCATGACGTACGACGGTATCGACAGCGGCAAGGTCGCGCTGATCACCGGGGCGAGCCGGGGCATCGGCTACGGCATCGCCGAGGCGCTGGTCGCCCGCGGCGACCGGGTCTGCATCACCGGACGCAGCGAGGACGCACTCAAGGAGGCCGTCGAGCGGCTCGGTGCGGACCGGGTGATCGGGGTCGCCGGCAAGGCGCACGACGAGGCCCACCAGGCCGTCGCCGTCGAGCGCGCGATGGAGGCCTTCGGCCGCGTCGACTTCCTGGTGAACAACGCGGGCACCAATCCGGTCTTCGGACCGATCGCGGACCTGGACCTCGGGGTCGCGCGCAAGGTCTTCGAGACCAATGTGATCTCGGCGCTCGGCTTCGCCCAGCGGACCTGGCACGCCTGGCAGAAGGACAACGGCGGGGCGATCGTGAACATCGCCTCCATCGCCGGCGTCTCCGCCTCGCCCTTCATCGGGGCGTACGGGATGAGCAAGGCCGCCATGGTCAACCTCACCCTCCAGCTCGCCCACGAGATGGCACCGGGTGTCCGGGTCAACGCGATCGCCCCCGCGGTGGTCAAGACCAAGTTCGCGCAGGCGCTCTACGAGGGCCGGGAGCAGGAGGCCGCGGCGGCCTATCCGCTCGGCCGGCTGGGGCTCCCGGAGGACATCGGAGGGGCCGCCGCGTTTCTTACATCTGCACAAGCGGAATGGATCACGGGCCAAACTCTGGTCGTCGACGGTGGGATGTTCCTCAATGCTGGTGTGCACTGACCGATAGTCGGACACATTTGCCTCCGAAAGGGAGGTAAATGCGTACTGAATATGCACGTAACCGGTCAAGTGCCCCACGAAACCACCCCATTGGATTCGTGGGGCACTGCGGTAGGGTCTGCCGCACCCCTGGCTGATCGAGGAGCGTGCACGTGTTCAACCGGACCAGATGCCTGCAGATCACTGCGGCCCTTGCGTCCATATCCCTGCTCGCCGGATGCGGCCTGCTGTCGGAGGACAACGACGACGACGTCAAGAAGATCGTCGTGGGCACCACGAGCGCACCGAGCACCCTCGATCCCGCCGCCGCGTGGGACGGCTCCTGGGAGCTGTACCGGAACGTCTACCAGACGCTGCTGGCGTTCCCCACGGGCTCCACCAAGCCCCAGCCCGACGCCGCCCAGAACTGTGAGTTCACGGACGGGGCGAGCCAGGCCTACCGGTGCACCCTGCGCAAGGGCCTGAAGTTCTCCAACGGCGAGCCGCTCGACGCCAAGGCGGTCAAGTACTCCCTCGACCGGATCAAGACGATCGGCTCCAAGGTCGGTCCGAAGGACCTCTTCGGCAGTCTCGACAAGATCGAGACCCCGGACGCCCTGACGGTCGTCTTCCACCTGAACACCTCGGACGCCACCTTCCCGTACGTCCTCGGCTCGCCCGCCGCCTCGCTGGTCGCGCCCAAGGACTACCCCGCCGACAAGGTGCGCCAGGACGGCAAGATCACCGGCTCCGGCCCGTACGTGCTCGACTCGTACAAGGAGGGCACCGAGGCCGTCCTCGGCAACAACGGGAGCTACACGGGCTTCGCCAACCGCCGTAACAAGGCGGTGACCATCCGCTACTTCCAGGACTCCCAGAAGATGGTCGCGGCCCTGAAGGCCAAGGAGATCGACGCCACCTACCGAGGCCTGTCGGCCACGGAGATCACCGACCTGCAGAGCCCCGCCGCGCACGCGCAGGGCGTCCAGGTCGTCGAGAACGTCGGCGCCGAGATCCGCTACCTGGTCTTCAACCCCAAGGACCCCGCCGTCGCCAAGCCGGCGGTCCGCCAGGCCATCGCCCAGACCATCGACCGCGGGACCCTCGTCTCCAAGGTCTACCAGGGCACCGCCGAGCCGCTGTACTCGATGGTCCCCAAGGGGGTCGTCGGCCACAAGACGCCCTACTACGACAAGTACGGCCCCGCCGACGCCACCAAGGCCAGGAAGATCCTCAAGGACGCCGGGGTGCCCACGCCGGTCGACCTGACCTTCTGGTACACCACCGACCGGTACGGCTCCTCCACCGCCGAGGAGTTCACCGAGCTCAAGCGCCAGCTGGACGAGAGCGGACTCTTCCGGATCACCCTGCGCAGCCAGCCCTGGAAGACCTTCCAGGAGGGCTACAAGGGCCAGGAGTACCCGGTCTTCGGCCGTGGCTGGTTCCCCGACTTCCCGGACCCGGACAACTTCATCGCGCCGTTCGTCGGCAAGGAGAACGCGGTCGGTACCCCGTACGAGCCCACCGAGATCCTCACCGAGCTGCTGCCCAAGTCCCGCCGCGACGGCGACCGCTCCGCCGGGGTCCAGCAGTTCGAGAAGGCACAGCAGATCTTCGCCGAGGACGTCCGGCTGCTGCCCCTGTGGCAGGGCAAGCTGTACGTCGCCGCGCAGGAGGACATCGCGGGCGCCGAGCGGGCGCTGGACCCGCAGACCGCCATGCAGATGTGGGAGCTGTACCGCAAGACCAGCTGGTAGCGGCCCCGCCCGGGGCATCCGCCCCGGGCGGCCGACGCGTTGTCAGTGGCCCCCGGTAGGTTCTGGAGCAGTTGCACGAACTTGTACCGGAGGTTGTCGCCGTGACCCAGATGCTGCCCGAGTCCTGGCTCCCCGTCCTCGGCGGGGAGCTGGACCAGCCCTACTTCAAGGAACTCACCGAGTTCGTCGAGAAGGAACGGGCGAACGGGCCGGTCTACCCGCCCCGCGAGCAGGTGTTCGCGGCCCTGGAGGCCACCCCCTTCGACCAGGTGAAGGTGCTCGTCCTGGGCCAGGACCCGTACCACGGCGCCGGCCAGGGCCACGGCCTGTGCTTCTCCGTGCAGCCCGGGGTCAAGACCCCGCCCTCGCTGCGCAACATCTACAAGGAGATGAAGGAGGAGCTCGGCCTGCCCGTCCCGGACAACGGGTACCTGATGCCGTGGGCCCGGCAGGGCGTCCTGCTGCTCAACGCGGTGCTCACCGTCCGTGAGGCCGAGCCCAACTCGCACAAGGGCAAGGGCTGGGAGAAGTTCACCGACGCCGTGATCCGCGCGGTGTCCGAGCGCCCCGACCCGGCCGTCTTCGTCCTCTGGGGCGCCTACGCCCAGAAGAAGATCCCGCTGATCGACGAGGAGCGGCACGTCGTCGTCAAGGGGGCCCACCCCTCCCCGCTGTCGGCCAAGAAGTTCTTCGGGTCCCGGCCCTTCACCCAGATCAACGAGGCCATCGCCGCCCAGGGCCATGAGCCGATCGACTGGCGGATCCCGGACCTCGGCTGACGTCCCACCGCGCCTCGGCGCCATTGCCGGTGCCTCCGGCTAGCTTCTTGATGATCAGACCCGGAGCAGGTCTGGCGGAGCGAGCCGGAGGCCGCGGTGACGGAGCAGCAGGAGGCGTCGGAGGACGCCGTCATGACCAGGATCGGCCAGGCGGTCATCCTGCTGCACGCCGGGGACCGCGAGGAGGCCCGCAACCGGCTCGGCGCGATCTGGTCGGAGATCGGCGAGGAGGGGGACGACCTCCACCGCTGCACCCTCGCCCACTACATGGCCGACGCCCAGGACGACCCTGCCGACGAACTGGCCTGGGACCTGCGGGCCCTGACCGCCGCCGAAGCCCTGCGCGACCCGCCCGCCACCGGGCCCCGGGACGGGGGGAGCGCACCGCGGGAACCGCATCTCGCGATGCGCGTGTTCTACCCGTCCCTGCACCTCAGCCTGGCCGCCGACTACCTGAAGCTCCAGCACCCCGAGGCCGCCCGGGTCCACCTGGCGCGGGCCCGAGCGGCCACCGGGGCGCTCCCCGACGACGGGTACGGGAACGGCGTGCGCGAGGCCATCGCACGGCTGGAGCGGCGCCTGGCCACGGAACCGGGCACCGGACCCCGTCCCTTCCCCGAGCAGTCTCCCTAAGCCGTCTCTTTCGGCACCCGGCGGTCAGCCGTCGTGGACGCCCGCGCAGATGCGGGCCTCCGGGCTGTCGGGGTGCCAGCGGCCGTGCCGGCGGCCCAGCGCGCACACGTCGGCCGGCCGCACCGGCAGCTTGCGCAGCAGCTCGCGCTCCACCTCGGCGTCGGGCCGGGAGTGGTGCGGGCGGCCGCCAGGACGCCCGGACGCGGGCCCGGCCGGCTTCGGCGGCTCCGGGATGTCCGGGACCGGTGGCACGTCCGGCACGGGCCCGCCGGAGGGGCGCTGGGCGGACCTGCGGGCGGGCGCGGGGGCCACCGGGTGCGCGGGCCGCTCCGGGACCGCCTTCAGCGCCTCCAGGGCGGGCGCCTGGACGACCACGGGGGCGGCCCCGGGCCCGCCGCGCGGCTCGTGACGGGGCAGCCCGCCGGTGGCGGGGACCGCCGCCGGCTGCACGGGACCGGGGCTCACGTTCACACAACCGGAGACGGCCGAGACGGCACAGGCGACTCCGAGCAGCAGGGTTGTCGTGGTTCGGGTTGGATGCACCCGCGCAACTCTGCTGTGCGAAGACCCCGTTGCGAAAACCCTGGGCGGATATTCACCCCGCACGGGTGACGGGGAGCGGGTGTCCGGCGGATCCGGCCCGGGCCCTCCCGGACCGGACCTAGTCGCCCGTGGCGCCGTCTATCTGCTCGCGCAGCAGGTCCGCGTGGCCGTTGTGGCGCGCGTACTCCTCGATCATGTGGGTGTAGACCCAGCGCAGGCTGAAGACCTCGCCGCGGTGGTGGCTCTCCGCCTTCGACACCAGGTCCAGGGAACGGCCCGAGGCGGCCTGGCGGGCCAGTTCGACCTCGGTCTGCCACACCTGCTCGTTCTCGGCCCAGCCGGCGTCCTCGGCGAAGTGGAAGTCGCCGTCAGGGTCCTCGTCGGTGCAGTGCAGCTCGGGAAGGTCCTCGCCGAGCATGATCTCCCGGAACCAGTACCGCTCCACCTCCGCCATGTGCCGTACGAGGCCCAGGAGGCTCAACTCGGAGGGCGCGAGCGGGGTGCGGCGCAGCTGCTCGTCCTGGAGCCCCTCGCACTTCCAGGCGAGGGTCGCGCGGTGGTAGTCGAGCCAGCCGTCGAGCATGTCCCGCTCGTCGGCGGTGGTCGCGGGCTCGGTGCGATGTGATCCGGAACTGGTGGTCATGGGGGACATCCTCGGTGAACGGGGCCCCTGCCACCAGGGATTAAGCTGCTGAAGTCCCACAAGGATCAACCTGGAGGTTTCCCGGTGAAGGTCGGTTGCATCGGACTCGGCGACATCGCGCAGAAGGCGTACCTTCCCGTCCTCACCACCCGCCCGGGCATCGAGCTGCACCTGCAGACCCGTACCCCCGCCACCCTCGAGCGGGTCGGCGGGATCCACCACGTCCCCGCCGCGCGCCGGCACACCGATCTCGACGCACTGCTCGCCGAGGGGATCGACGCGGCCTTCGTGCACGCCTCGACCGCGGCCCACCCCGAGATCGTCACGCGGCTCCTCCGGGCGGGCGTGCCGACGTACGTGGACAAGCCGCTCGCCTACGAGCTCGCGGACTCGGTGCGGCTGGTGGAACTGGCCGAGGAACGCCGGGTCTCGCTCGCCGTCGGCTTCAACCGCCGCCACGCGCCCGGCTACGCGCAGTGCGCCGACCACCCGCGCGAGCTCATCATCATGCAGAAGAACCGGGTCGGGCTGCCCGAGGACCCGCGGACCCTGGTCCTCGACGACTTCATCCACGTCGTCGACACCCTGCGCTTCCTGCTGCCCGGCGAGGCCGAGCACGTCGACGTCCGGGCCGTGGTGCGCGAGGGGCTGATGCACCAGGTGGTGCTCCAGCTGTCCGGCGCCGGCTTCACCGCGCTCGGCATCATGAACCGCCTGTCCGGCTCCACCGAGGAGATCCTGGAGGTCTCCGGCCGGGACACCAAGCGGCAGGTCGTCAACCTCGCCGAGGTCATCGACCACAAGGGCCAGCCGACCGTCCGGCGCCGCGGGGACTGGGTGTCCGTGGCCCGCCAGCGCGGCATCGAGCAGGTCGTGGACCACTTCCTGGAAGCCGTCGAGACGGGCAGGACCCTCAGCGCCCGGGACGCGCTGCTCACCCACCAACTGTGCGAGCAGGTGGTGAAGTCGGCTCTGGAGCAGGCCTCCTGAGCGAACGGACGCCCGCCACCGCGCAGTACACCGCGAGCACGGCGAGGGCTGCCCCCACCGGCCAGTCCCCGAAGCGCCCGTAGAGGGTCGTGCCCCGGGCGAGCGGGACCTCGTACACCGCCGCCGCGCTCGCCGAGGTCGGCAGGGCCGCGCCGATCCGCTCGCCGGACGGGCCGTGCACGACGCTGATGCCCGTGAGGGTGGCGTGCACCATCGGGCGGCCGTTCTCGGCCGCGCGCAGGGCCGCCAGCGAGGCGTGCTGGGCCGGGGCCCAGCTCTCCTGGAAGGTCGAGGTCGCCGACTGGGCGATGAGCACCGAGGCCCCGCCCCGGGTCAGGTGCCGGCTCATGTCGGGGAAGGCCGACTCGAAGCAGACCAGGGGGCCGAGACGGACGCCGGCGGGTGCGCTGCCGGCCCCGTCCGGCCGGGCGGGCAGGTCCATGATCACGGGGGCCCTGCCGGCCACCCGGTCCTCGCCGGCCGCCTTGCCGACCGAGGTGGCCCAGCCGAGCAGCGCCCGGGCCGGTACGTACTCCCCGAACGGGACGAGCCGCATCTTGTCGTACCGGTCGCCGGTGGGGCCCCCTGGGCCCACCAGGACGGCGCTCTTGTAGATCCCCGGCCGGTCCGCCCGCCGCGCGTCCACGTTCACCAGCAGCGGAGCCCCGACCTCCGCCGACAGCGAGGCCAGCCGCCGGGCCAGGTCCGGGCGGGCCGCCAGGTCCTCGCCGACGCTGCTCTCGCCCCACACCACGAGATCGACCCGCTGCCCGGCGAGCGGCCGCGTCAGCCGCTCTCCGGCCGCGAACCGCCGCTCCGCGCTGTCCGGACCGTCCGCCACCGGCCCCGGCTGTACGACGGCCACGCGCAGCCGGCCGGACTCCGCGGGCACCGCCGCCCACACCCACACCACCGCGGTCAGCACCGCGCACCCCGTCATCCCCGCCACCGCCGGGATCCGCGCCCCCGGCACCGCGACCAGCAGCACCACGGCGCAGTTCACCGCCACCACGAGCAGGCTGACCAGCCACACCCCGCCCACGGAGGCCAGCCGCAGGGCGGGCGGCACCTGCCACTGACTCGCCCCCAGCAGACCCCACGGCCCGCCCAGCCCCTGCCAGGACCGGACCAGCTCCGACAGCAGCCAGCCCGCCGGTACGAGGACCAGCGCGGACAGTGCCCGGCCCGCCGACGGGACCCCGCCGAGCAACTCCCGTACCAGGAGGCCCCAGGGGATCCAGAGCAGCCCCAGCAGGGCGGCCACCGGCACCAGGAAGACGTGCAGACTGGGCAGCAGCCAGTGGTGGACGGCCACGATGAACCCGGCGCCGCCGAGCCAGCCCTCCAGGGCCGCCCGCCGCCCGGTGGGGGCCGACCTCAGCAGCAGCATCCAGGGCACGAGGGCGACGTAGGCGAACCACCAGAGCGCGGGGGCGGGGAAGGCGAGGGCGGGCAGCGCTCCGGCGGCGATCGCGGCGGGCACGCGCCACCGGGGAATCCACTCGCTGCGCATCGCGACCATGGCGCGCCTCCGCTTCCAGTCTGGCAGTGCAGGGCCGGGCAGGCTCAGGCGGACATGTGCCGCCAGGTCTCGTGCACGGTGACGCGGGTGAGCCGCCAGCCGTCACGGGTGCGGGCCAGTGCGAAGGAGTAGCGTCCGGCGGCGACGAAGTTGGGCGCGGTGACCGTGCCGTCGAACTCCGGACCCGCCAGGCGCATCGGGTTGAGGAAGTCGGCCCGGACCTCGGCGCTGTCGCCGGGTGAGCCGCCCAGGTCCTCCAGCCGGACCAGCCGGTTGACGATCAGGTGCTGACGCACGGGGAAGAGCTTCATGGTCTCCGCGAGCCAGTCCGCGACCTCACCCACCGACCCCTCGATCCCGCCCGCCGAGCTGTAGTCGGCCCGTCCGGAGGCGGTGAAGAGGGCACGGTAGGCGGCCCAGTCGCCGTCGTCGACGGCCACCGCGTACCCCGTGACCACCTCGTCGATCGCCAGCCGGTCCATTACCGTCGCGAGATCCACACGCTGAGTCATCGGGTCAGTGTGGGGCTGCGCGTGCCCGAGGCCAAGGGGCGTGCGCGGACCGGATCTTCCCGCGGGCGCTCAGTGACCGGAACGGGCCTCCCGCTGCCGGACCACGACGAGGAACGCATCGCTGTCCAGGTCCATGACCACCTCGGCCGGCACCCCCTCCCGCATCCGCTGCGCCGCGTACTCCTCGGCGGGCCAGCTCCCCCTCGGACTTCCGGCCGGAAAACGCTCCAGTACCACTCGACCCATGGGACACCCCCTGCTTGCTTGCCTTCCGGTCTCTTCAGGTCTCTTCAGGCACAACGACGCGGAAGCCGCCCGGGAACGTTCCCGAGCGGCTTCCGGTTCACACGAAGCGGTGGTGCGGGGGCCTGCTAGGAGCCGGACTCACCCGCGTGCGGGCTCAGCACGTCCGCGCCGATCAGCGCGAACAGCAGGATGCCCAGCAGGATCCGGTAGATCACGAAGGGCATGAAGCTCTTGGTCGAGATGAACTTCATGAACCACGCGATCACGGCGTAGCCCACGAAGAAGGCGATGACCGTCGCGAAGACCGTCGGACCCCAGGAGATGTGTCCCGGCTCCTCGATCACGTCCTTGATCTCGAACGCGCCGGAGGCCAGCACGGCCGGGATGGCCAGCAGGAAGGAGTAGCGCGCCGCGGCCTCGCGGGTGAAGCCCAGCAGCAGACCGCCGGAGATCGTCGCGCCGGACCGGGAGACGCCCGGGATCAGCGCCATCGCCTGGCAGAGACCGAAGATCAGGCCGTCCTTGACGCCCAGCTGCTGGAGCGTCTTGCGCTCGCGGATGGCGCGGTGCCGGCCGCCTTCCTCGTCGCGCGCGGCCAGCCGGTCGGCGACGCCCAGCACGACGCCCATCACGATGAGGGTGGTCGCCGTCAGCCGCAGGTCGCGGGCCGGGCCCACGATCGCGTCCTTGAAGACCAGACCGAGGACGCCGATCGGAATCGAGCCGACGATCACCAGCCAGCCCATCTTGGCGTCCTGCTCGGAGCGCAGGGCCTTCGTGTACAGGGAGCGGAACCAGGTGGAGATGATCCGCGCGATGTCCTTGCGGAAGTAGATCAGCACGGCGGCCTCGGTGCCGATCTGCGTGATGGCCGTGAAGGCCGCTCCCGGGTCGTGCCAGCCGGCGAACGCCGCGGTCAGCCGCAGGTGGGCGCTGGAGGAGATCGGGAGGAACTCCGTAAGCCCCTGGACGAGACCGAGGATTAGGGATTCGAACCAGCTCATGTCGGGGTGCGCTCGTCCTTGTGATCGTCGGGCAGTTCGCCCCCGATGCTAGGGCCCGTGCGAAGTGCCGCTGACCACTGGGGGGTGCTGGGGCGTCAGCTCGTACGAAGAATCCAGGGTCCGCGGGGGTGCCAGGCGGTGCCGCTTGCGCCAGGCGACGGCTCCGGCCCCCACCACCGAGACCACGATGAAGCCGAAGGAGACGAGGAAGGCGGGCGAACCGGGGGAGGAGGCGCTGGCCCCCGCGATCACGTACGCCGCGGTGTTCGGGACGACGCCGATCGCCGTGGCGAGGAGGAAGGGGCCCCAGCCGCAGCGGGACACCGCCGCGCAGTAGTTGGCCACCACGAAGGGAACCCCGGGGAAGAGCCGGACGGCGAGCATCGAGCGGAAGCCGTGCCGGCTGAGCTGGCCGTCCGCCGCCTCCAGCCAGCGGCCGCGCAGATACGGACGCAAGGCTTCCTGGCCCATGATCCGGCCGAGGCCGAAGGCGATCCCGGCGCCCAGGACGGTGCCGCCGACCGCGGCGACGAGGCCGAACTGGGTGCCGAAGACGGCTCCCGCGGCCAGGTTCAGCAGGGGGCGCGGTACGAAGGCCGCCGCGCACACCCCGTACGCGGCTGCGAACAGCAGGACCGCCGTGCCCACCGGGAGGCCCGGGGGCCAGCCCTCCGAGAGCAGCCGCTGGGGCTCGAACAGCAGCACGCACACGCCGGCCGCCACGAGCAGCACGACGAGCAGCGACAGCCGGGTCCACGGCGCGAGGAGGAGGGACATCCCGGGAGACTAGCCGACGTATGCGGCGTCGCGCCGTAATCTGGGCCTCATGCCGTCGAACGGCCGACGACCCCCGCGGGTTCCCGGCAGCGCCCTCGCGGACACCCTGCTGGAGCGGCTGACCGGGACGTACGCGGCCGCCGCCGACCCCGTGCGGGCCGAGGCGATGACCGCGTACATGAAGGACGCCGCGCCCTTCCTCGGCATCCCCACACCGCTGCGCCGGGACCTGTCCAAGGCGGTGCTCCGGGACACCCCCAGGCCGTCCGAGGCGGACTGCGCCGCGCTCGCGCTGCGCTGCTGGCGGCTCCCGGAGCGCGAGTACCACTACTTCGCGGTGGACTACCTGCGCCGCCACGTCTCCCGGTGCTCCTCCGGCTTCCTGCCGGTGGTCCGGCACCTGATCGTCACCGTTCCCTGGTGGGACACCGTCGACCTGCTGGCCGCGCACGCGGTCGGCCCGCTGGTGGCCGCCGACCCGGACCTGGCGCGGGTGATGGACGAGTGGATCGAGGACGAGGACCTCTGGCTCGCCCGCGCCGCCCTGCTGCACCAGCTCCGCTACAAGGCCGCCACCGATTCCGGGCGCCTCTTCGCCTACTGCCGCCGCCGGGCCGGCCACCCGGACTTCTTCCTGCGCAAGGCCATCGGCTGGGCCCTGCGCGAGTACGCGAAGACCGACCCCGACGCGGTGCGCGCCTTCGTCGAGTCCGAACGCGGTTCCCTGTCCCCGCTGTCCGTGCGCGAGGCGCTCAAGAACCTCTGAGGGCCCGCCGGTTCACCCCGTAAATCATTCGACGGGCCCGGGGCCGTCCGGCAGGATCAGGGGCATGTCCCGGTTCGCCTTCCCCGCAGCGCCGTCCGCAGTCGCGGACGCGCCGAAGGCTGCCGCATTCGCTTTCCCCGCAGAGGCCTTCGCCGCATTCGACGGCGCACGAAGCTGACCCTTCCCGGATCGTCCGGCGGACCCCACAGGGGGAGGGTCGGCTCGGCTCAGGGGTCCCGTCCACGCTTCGAGCAACGGGAAGAGACAAGCGATCATGGCCAAGACGGCCTTCGTGCGGACCAAGCCGCACCTCAACATCGGCACCATGGGTCACGTCGACCACGGCAAGACCACCCTCACCGCCGCCATCACCAAGGTCCTCGCCGAGCGCGGCGGCGCCTCCTTCGTGCCCTTCGACCGCATCGACCGGGCCCCCGAGGAGGCCCGCCGCGGGATCACCATCAACCTCACGCACGTCGAGTACGAGACCGACACCCGGCACTACGCCCACGTGGACATGCCCGGTCACGCGGACTACATCAAGAACATGGTCACCGGGGCCGCGCAGCTCGACGGGGCGATCCTCGTCGTCTCCGCCCTCGACGGGGTCATGCCGCAAACGGCCGAGCACGTGCTCCTCGCCCGGCAGGTCGGCGTCGACCACATCGTCGTCGCCCTGAACAAGGCCGACGCCGGGGACCCCGAGCTGACCGACCTGGTCGAGCTGGAGGTCCGCGAGCTGCTCACCGCCCACGGCTACGGCGGGGACGCCGCGCCGGTCGTACGGGTCTCCGGACTCGGGGCGCTGGAGGGCGACCCGCGGTGGACCGGGGCGATCGAGGCGCTGCTGGACGCGGTGGACACGTACGTGCCGACTCCGGTGCGCTACACGGACGCGCCGTTCCTGCTCCCCGTGGAGAACGTGCTCACCATCACCGGGCGCGGGACCGTCGTCACCGGAGCCGTCGAGCGCGGCAGCGTCCGCCTCGGCGACCGCGTCGCCGTCCTCGGCGGCGACGGCGAGCCGGCCGAGACGGTCGTCACCGGGCTGGAGACCTTCGGGAAGCCGATGGAGTCCGCCGAGGCCGGGGACAACGTCGCGCTGCTGCTGCGCGGGGTCCCGCGCGACGGCGTGCGCCGCGGACACGTGGTGGCCGCGCCCGGCAGCGTGACGCCCAAGCGGCACTTCACCGCGCAGGTGTACGTGCTCTCCGGGCGCGAGGGCGGCCGTACGACGCCGATCGCCACCGGCTACCGGCCGCAGTTCTACATCCGCACCGCCGACGTGGTGGGCGACGTGGACCTGGGCGGGGCCGGCGTGGCCCGGCCGGGGCAGACGGTCACGATGACCGTCGAGCTCGGGCGGGACGTCCCGCTGGAGTCGGGGCTCGGCTTCGCGATCCGCGAGGGCGGGCGGACGGTCGGCGCGGGCACGGTCACGGCCGTCCTGGGCTGACCCGGGCGGTCGGGGCCGTACCGACCCCTCTGTGGTGACGGCGGAGCCGCTGCGTCAGACTGCCGTCACCACAGGCATGCGCGGAGCAGAGGGGCGGGCGGAGATGGGCGGCGACACGGCACTCGTGCTGGGCGGCGGGGGACTGACGGGCGTGGGCTGGGAGTGCGGAATCCTGTACGGGCTCGCCCGCGCGGGCGTCGACCTCACCACCGCCGACCTCGTCGTCGGCACCTCGGCGGGCTCGGTGGTCGGCGCCCAGCTCACCTCGGGGCAGCTGTCCGCGCAGGAGCTGTACGAGCGCCAGCTCGGCGACGCCACCGGGGAGATCGCCGCGAAACTGGGGGCCGGCGTCATCGCGCGGTACGCCCTCGCGATGGCCCGCTCCCGCAACGCGACGGCCTACCGGCAGCGGGTCGGCGCCATGGCCCTGGCCGCCGACACCGCGGCGGAGGCCGAGCGCCGCGAGGTGCTCGCGGCCCGGCTGGTCTCCCACGAATGGCCCGAGCGGCGGCTCGTGGTCACCGCCGTGGACGCGCTCACCGGCGAACCGGCCGACTTCGACAAGGAGAGCGGCGCGGGGCTCGTGGACGCGGTCTCGGCGAGCTGCGCCGTGCCGGGCGTATGGCCGCCGGTGACGGTCGGCGGACGGCGGTTCATCGACGGAGGCGTCCGTTCCGCCACCAACGCCGACCTCGCCGCGGGGTACGCGCGCGTCGTGGTCATCGCGCCGATCTCGCTCGGCTCCGGGCTCGTCCCCTCGCCGGCCGCGCAGGCGGCGCGGCTGCGGGAAGCGGGGGCGCGGGTGCTGGTGATCAGCCCGTCGGCGCAGGCCCGCAAGGCCTTCGGGCGCAACGTGCTCGACCCGGCCCGGCGGGACCCCGCGGCGCGGGCCGGTCTGGCGCAGGCGGTCGAGCACGTCGAGGCGGCGGCCGCGGTCTGGTCCGGCTGAGCCGGGAGGGGGCCGGCCGGTCCAGCCCCCTGCAGACCGCCCCGTTGCGGACCGGCCCGACAATGGTGGGGTGAGCGACGAACAGATCCCGGTCATCCGGGACGTGGGCCAGGGCACCGCCAAGCTGATGCCGGACGTGGACGGTGAGCGGGCCTGGCTGCTGACCGTCGACGGGGCCCCGCAGTCGTACGTGGACCTGGACGATCCGCAGCACCTGGAGTTCGAGTACGTACGCCGCCTCGCACACGTCCTGGACTGCGCGGCGGAGCCGGGGCGCGCACTGGACCTCCTGCACCTGGGCGGCGGCGCGCTCACCCTTCCGCGGTACGCGGCGGCGACCCGGGCGGGCTCCCGGCAGGCGGTCGTCGAGTTCGACGCGGGCCTGGTCGAGCTGGTCGCCGAACACCTGCCGCTGCCGGCGGGGTCCGGGATCACGGTGCACACCGCCGATGCCCGGGCCTGGCTGGAGGCGGCGCCCGCGGCGAGCGCGGACGTGGTCGTGGCCGACGTCTTCGGCGGCTCGCGGGTGCCGGCGCAGCTGACGTCGGTGGAGTACGCGCGGGCGGCGGCGCGGGTGCTGCGGCCCGGCGGGCTGTACGCGGCGAACCTGGCGGACGGGGCGCCGTTCGACTTCCTGCGGGCGCAGCTGGCGAACTTCGCGGAGGCGTTCGGGGAGCTGGCACTGATCGCGGAGCCGGGGGTGCTGCGGGGGAGGCGGTTCGGGAACGCGGTGCTGCTGGCTTCCGATGTGGTGCTTCCGGTGGCCGCGCTGGCCCGGCGGTGCGCGGGGGACGTGTTTCCGGCGAGGGTGGAGTACGGGGACGGGCTGGTGCGGTTCAGGAAGGGGGCGGTGCCGGTGGCCGACGCGGACGCGGGGCCGTCGCCGGCTCCGCCGGAGGGTGCGTTCTCGGTGGGGTAGCCGGCTCGCTGCCGCGCCGTGCCGGGGCTCCGCCCCGCGCCTCAAACGCCGGCGGGGCTGGAAGGGGCGGAGGGGGCGGCGGGGTTGGACGGGGCGGGCTGTTTGATGAGGATGGCCGGTTTGGTCTTGCGGGTCATGTGGCGGACGTCCGGGATCAGGAGGACGAGGGCCGTGGCCAGGACGACCAGGGACGCGCAGCCCCACAGGGCCTCGGTGCGGCCGAAGGCCGTCTCGGCCGGGCCGGCCAGGGCGGTCGCCAGAGGCAGCATCGACACCGAGCCGAACCAGTCGTAGGCGGAGACCCGGGAGAACTTCTCCTCCGGGATCTCCTGGTGCATCGTGGTCATCCAGTTCACGCCGAAGACCTCGATCGCGGCTCCGCTGACGAACATCACCGCGCACAGCCCCCACACGGGCAGCGGCACGGCGAGGCCCGCCGACGGCAGCGCCAGCGGGAACACGCACAGCGTGCCGATCAGCAGCAGCCGGCGCGGTTTCCACGCCATCATCAGGACGGCCCCGGCGATGGTGCCGACCCCGAAGAAGGCCAGGGCCACGCCCCAGGGAGCCGCCCCGCCCAACCGGTCCCGGGCGACCAGCGGACCGTAGACCGCCTCCGCGGCGCCCACGACGGCGACGACGACGGAGAACTGGAGCACGATGCTCCACAGCCAGGGGCGGGTGCGGACCTCCACCCATCCCTCGCGCAGGTCGGCCAGCAGGCCGCCGCCGGGGGCCCGGTCGGGGACGTGGCTCACGTCGAGGAACGCGCGCAGCAGGCCCGCGACGGCAAAGGCGGCCGCGTCCACGGCCAGGACCCAGCCCGGGCCCAATACGGCGATCATCGCCCCGCCGAGGGCGGCGCCGCCGATGCCCGCGCCGTTCATCGCCATGCGGAACAGCGCGAAGGCCCGGTTGGAGTGCTCGCCGGAGACCGTGGACAGCAGCATGCCCTCGGCCGCGGGATTGAAGAAGGCCGTGCCGGTGCCGCACAGGGCGGTCAGCAGCATCATTTGCCACAGCTGGGGGTCGCCGGTGAGGACGAGCAGTGCGAAGGCGGCCTGCGAGAGGCAGTTCAGGGCGTTGGCCGCGACCATCACGCGGTGGCGCGGCAGCCGGTCGGCGATGGCGCCGCCGATGAGCAGGAAGAGGACGAGCGGCAGCGTACGGGCGGCCGCGACCAGTCCGATGTCGCCGCTGGACCCGCCGGCCTCCATCACCGCGAAGGTGGCCGCGATGAGCGCTCCGTGGCTGCCGAGGTTCGTGACGACCGCCGCACCCGTGAGCAGGGTGTAGTTGCGGCCCGCCCAGTCGGGCCGGCGGCGGGGTGCGGGCGTACGGGGTGCTGCGGCGGGGGGAGAACTCACCCCCGGACTATCCCCGCCCCGGGCCAAGAATCCAAACGGATTCCCGGACCCGGGGCGGTGGTGGCGGAGATCAGCCGGTGGAGAGCCGGATCGAGCTGAGCATCTTGTCGGAGACGTCGGTCGGGACCTCGTCCTTCACGCCCGCCGCGCCGACGATCACGAAGCTGGCGAAGTCACCGACGGCGTTCTTGAAGCCGAAGCCGATCGCCTTGCCGTCGGAGGAGCACTTGTTCTCCTTCTTCACGTTCGGAGCGGTCGCGACCACCGTGTGGCCCTTGAGGCCGGAGGCGGTCGTGTACTCCTTGGCCTCGCTGACCTTCACCGTGCCCTTGGGCTCCTTCTGGGCGTACGCCGCCCAGACCCAGGTGCCGGTGTTGTCGGTCGCCACCTGGGCCGTGTCCTTGGCGCCCTGGGCACCCTTGACGCCGGTGTCCGCGAGCGAGTACTTCTCCGGGGTGCCGTCCGCGTTCTTGTCGACCGTGCACCACTCCTGCTTGAGGGTGGCGGTCCCGGACATCGTGACGACGGGCTTGCCGTCGGCCTCGTCGGTGATCGAGATGGACACCCCGGAGTCGTTGACGTTCCACTCGGGGGGCACGTCGTAGGCGACGTTGTACTTGGTGTTGACGACGACCTTCCAGCCCGGGATGACGGGCTGCATGCTGCCGCCGGCCCGCGGGTTGGCGCTGCTGCCGGCCGGCGCGGGTGCCTCGGTGGCTGCCGGGGAGCTGGCCGCCGGGGGCTTGTCGTTGGCCTCGGTCTTCTTGTCGTCCCGGGTGAAGACGTACGCGCCGGTTCCGGCGGCCGCCACGATGACGGCGGCCGCCGCGACGATGGCCACGGTCTTGGTCGAGTACGGGCTCCCGCCGCCGCCCTGGGGCTGCTGGGGCTGCTGGGGCGGGCCCCACTGCTGGCCGGGAACGCCCGCGGGCGGCTGGTACCCCGGCTGCTGCGGGTATCCGTAACCGGCCTGCTGCTGGTACGGGTTCGGCTGCCCCGGCTGCTGCTGGTAGGGGTTCTGGTGCGCGTCCTGAGGGTTCTGTTCGCCCCCGGGGGGCTGCTGCTGTCCTGGCCACATGGCCGGTAACGATAGTGGGAGCGGACCACGCCAGCCACGGCCGCCCCCTTGCAGGCTCTGGCCAAGGCCATCTACTCGCGGGTAACATCGTGTTCCATGAGCGCAGATCAGATGAACGTGGGCGAACTGCTCGCCGCGACGGTGCCGATGGCCCGGACCCTGAACCTCCAGTTCCTGGAGACCACGCCCGAGCGCGCGGTCGTCCGGCTTCCGGACCAGCCCGACTACCACAACCACGTCGGCGGCCCGCACGCCGGCGCCATGTTCACCCTCGCCGAGTCCGCGAGCGGTGCGATCGTCCTGGCCGCCTTCAGCGACCAGCTGTCGCGCGCCGTGCCCCTCGCCGTGAAGGCCGAGATCGGCTACAAGAAGCTCGCCAAGGGCGTCGTGACCGCCACCGCCACCCTCGGCCGCCCGGCCGCGGAGGTCATCGCCGAACTCGACGCGGGCGGCCGCCCCGAGTTCCCGGTCACCATCGCCATCCAGCGCGAGGACGAGGCCGTGACCGGCGAGATGACCGTCGTCTGGACCCTGCGCCCCAACGCATAGGTTCCCGGCGCCGCAGCGAAGGGCCCCCGCCTCTGCCGAGCGGGGGCCTTTCGCATGCCCGCGCTCCCGCGGCCGGACGAGTCGGCTCCACGAACCGGCGGAACCACGCGATCCAGGGGCGTGCGACGGCTAGAGTCCGTCGGACGACGATGGAGGGAGCACCCGTGGCCAAGGTCAACATCAGCCTCGATGCCGAGCTCGTGGTGGAGGTGATGGTGCTCGCCGGAGTCGGCTCGCCGCAGGACGCGGTGGAGGCCGTCGTACGGGACTACATCGCGCGCGGGCACCGCACCGAGGCGCGGATCCAGCGGCAGGACGAGCCGCGGCGGACCGCCGACACCCTGCCGCCGCTGCCGGAGGGCTGAACCTGACGTCCGCGGTGGCGCGTCTCGGCGGAGCCCGCGGACGCGCGGCGCACAATGGGCGGGGGAGCGGTCCGGCGCGGGCCGCTCCCGCCGAACCCGCCGCAGGGAGCGCCGATGAGCGAAGCCGTGTCCAGACGTTCGGCGATGCGGCTGCTCGCAGCGGCGGGCGGGGCGGGCGCGGCCCTCGGAACGGAGGCCTGCGCGCCCACCGTGCCGCCGGGTGCGGGGCCCCGCACCACCGCGCCCGCGGCGGGGGCTCCGGCAGGACCCGCCGCCGGGCCCGCGGGCTCGGGCGCCGCCCGCATCGAAGCCCTGCTGGAGCGGCTCACCCTCGACGAGAAGACCGCCCTGCTGCACGGCGCCCGGGACCCGGCCCCCCTCGGCCAGGCCGGCTACGTGCCCGGCGTACCGCGCCTGGGCGTCCCGGCGCTGCGCCTCGCCGACGGGCCCGCCGGGGTGCACGTGGCCGAGCCCGCCACCGCGCTGCCCGCGCCGGTCCTGCTCGCCTCCGCCTTCGACCCGGCGCTGGCCCGCGAGTACGGGCGGGTCCTCGGCCGCGAGGGCCGCGCGCTCGGCCAGGACGTCCTGCTGGCGCCGATGGCCAACCTCATCCGGACCCCGTACGCGGGCCGCAACTTCGAGACCTTCGCCGAGGACCCGCGGCTGACGGCGGACCTGGTCGCGGCGGTGGTCCGCGGCGTCCAGGACGAAGGGCTCATCGCCACCGTCAAGCACTTCGCCCTCAACAACCAGGAACACGGCCGCGACACCGTCGACGTGATCGCCGCCGAGCAGACCCTGCACGAGACCGAGCTGCGGGGCTTCGAGGCCGCGGTGGCGGCCGGCGCGGGCGCCGTGATGGGCGCGTACAACCGGGTCAACGGCGTCCACGCCTGCGAGAACAAGCCGCTGCTCGACGAACTGCTGCGCGGGAGCTGGGGGTTCGACGGCTGGGTGATGTCCGACTGGAACGCCACCCACAGCACCGTCGCCGCCATCGGCGCCGGCCTCGACATGGAACTGCCCGGCGGCACCCACTTCGGCGGGCCGCTGCGCGAGGCGGTGCGCGGCGGTTCCGTGACCGAGGCCGCCGTCGACCTCGCCGTCCACCGGATCCTGACCACCATGGACCGCTTCGGGCTGCTGGCGGCCCGGCCCGCCGCCCGGCCCGCGCGCAACGCCGCCGCCGGGGCCCGGATCGCCCGCAAGGTGGCCACCGCCGGAGCCGTGCTGCTGCGCAACGAAGCCGGCACCCTCCCCCTGACCGGCGCCGCCGCGCGCTCGATCGCGGTGATCGGCCCCACCGCCCAGGTGCCGTTCGTCGGCGGTGGTGGCAGCGCGCACGTGGTCCCGGACGGGGCGGCCGCCCCGCTCACCGCCCTGCGGCAGCGGGCCGGGAACGGCTCCACCGTGCGCCACGCCCTCGGCGAGGACCTGTACGGACGGCCGCTCCCCGCGAACCTGCTGACCCCGGCCGCCGGCCTGGACGACCAGCGGGTGGCCGCCGGGCGGGAGTGGAGCCACGCGGGCGAGTTCCGACTGGCGGCGGACGACGAGTGGACCCTGATCGTCCACTACACCGGGCAGCGGCCAGCCGTGCGCCTCGACGGCGAGGAGCTGTTCCCCGTCCTGCAGGGGATGGCCGAGCACTTCGCCGGCGGACTGCTCGGCTCCGCACCCGACGGGATGGCCGTCCGCCGCCGCACCCTCGCCCTCAAGGCGGGCCCCCACCGGCTCACCGTGAACGCCCGGGGCGGCGAGGCGGGCCAGCGCTTCCGGCTCCGGCACACCACCGGGGCGAGCCGGGCCGGGGACCTCGCCGAGGCCGTGCGGACCGCCAAGTCGGCCCGCAGCGTGGTCCTGTTCGCGTACGAGGACGCCACCGAGGGCCGGGACCGGACCTCCCTGGCCCTGCCGGGCGGGCAGGAGCGGCTGATCGAGGCGGTGGCCGCCGCGAACCCCCGTACGACCGTGGTGCTCAACACCTCCTCCGCCACGACCATGCCGTGGCTCGCCCGTACCGGGGCGGTCCTCCAGATGTACTACCCGGGCCAGGAGGGGGCAGGTGCCACGGCCGACGTCCTCTTCGGCGACGTGGACCCGGGCGGCCGCCTCACCCAGACCTTCCCGGCCGACGAACGGGCGACCCCGGTCGGCGGCGACCCGCTGCGCTACCCGGGCGTGGGCGGCCGGCAGGAGTACGCCGAGGGCGTCCACGTCGGCCACCGCTGGTACGACGCGCAGCAGGTGGCGCCGCTGTTCCCCTTCGGGCACGGGCTCTCGTACACGACCTGGCACTACGAGAGGCTCACGGTCCGGCCGGAGCGCGGCGGGGTGCGCGCGGAGTTCACCGTCCGCAACACCGGCCGCCGCAAGGGCACCGAAGTGGCCCAGGTGTACGTCGGCCCGTCCCCGGAGCTCCAGCTCGACCAGCCGGTGCGCGCACTGGCCGGCTACCGGCGGCTCACCCTGGCGCCCGGCGAGGCGCAGCGGGTCACCGTCGACGTCGACGCCCGGGCGTTGTCCTCGTGGGACCCGGAGCGGCACGCGTGGGTGCTGGGTTCCGGCCGCCGGGAGGTGTTCGCGGGCCGTTCCTCCCGCGAGCTGCCGCTGAAGTCAAAGGTGGTGGTGGCGAGCCGATAGGCTGCCCGTTCGGCGTGTCACAGGGGGCGCGCCGGGGACGACACGGGAGGACGTACCGGTGCACATCCAGGAATGGCTGGAGACGATTCCGGCGGTCAGCATCTATCTCCTGGTGGGTCTGGTCATCGGGCTGGAGAGCCTCGGCATTCCGCTGCCGGGCGAGATCATCCTGGTCAGCTCGGCGCTGCTGGCCTCACAGCACGGCGAGATCGACCCCGTGATCCTGGGGCTCTGCGCGATCACCGGGGCGATCGTGGGTGACTCGATCGGCTACGCGATCGGCCGCCGGGGCGGCAAGCCGCTGCTGGAGAAGCTGGGACGGCGCTTCCCCAAGCACTTCGGGCCGCAGCAGGTGGCGCTGGCGGAACGCTCCTTCGAGAAGTGGGGCATGTGGGCCGTCTTCTTCGGGCGGTTCGTGGCGCTGCTGCGGATCTTCGCGGGGCCGCTGGCGGGCGTGCTGCACATGCCGTACTGGCGCTTCCTCGTCGCGAACGTCCTCGGCGGGATCCTCTGGGCGGGCGGCACCACCGCCGTCATCTACACGGTCGGCATCGTCGCGGAGCCGTGGCTGAAGCGGTTCTCCTGGCTGGCCCTGGGCCTGGCCGTGCTGTTCGGTCTCGTGGTGACCCTGGTGGTGCGCAGCCGGATGAAGAAGGCGGCCGCCGAGGCGGGCGCGGCGGGGGCGGCGATCCCCGCGCAGTCGGAGGCTCGGGCGACGGTCGGCGAGTGACGGCGGCGGAGCTGCCGGACCCGCACTGGTCGCACTGGTCGAACGAGGGCCGGGAAGACCACTACCACTCGCTGGCGAACGGCCTCGGACGCGCCGCCGAGGCCGGGGACACGGACCTGGTGCGGCGCCTGCTGGCCGAGGGAGCCGACGTCGACGCCTGGGTCCAGGGCGGCCGCAGGGCGCTGGACCTGGCGGTCTGCGCGGGGCACGCGGACGTCGTGCGGCTGCTCCTTGCCGCGGGCGCCGACCCCCGGCTCGTCGCCGGACCGTACTACGAGTCGGGGCACCTGTCGCTGGCGGCGATGAACGGGCACACGGACGTCGTACGGGCGCTCCTCGGCGCGGGTGTCGACCCGAACGGTCCGGAGGGAAAGCTCAACCACGTGCCGCTGGTCCTCGCGGCCACCACCGTGGAGGGCGGGTACCCGGAAACCGTGGACCTGCTGCTGGAGCGGGGCGCCGACATCGAGGAACGGATGAAGGGCAAGACGGCCCTCGACTGGGCGGCCGCCTGCGGATACCCCGCGATGGTGGAGCGACTGCTCGCGCGCGGCGCCGCGGTCACGAAGGAGACCGTGCTCGGCGCGATGGCGGGCCGCAGGCGCAGCGTCGACGGCGTCATCACGTACGGCCGGCGCGATCGCGGCCCGGAATTCGCGGCCGTCCTGTCCGCACTCCGGGTCGCGTGGGAGTCGCGTTAGCCCTCCGGGGTGACCGAGGCGCGGTGCTGCTTGGCCAGCTCCACGTACATCAGGGCGTTGATCCGGATGTGCTCGCGCTCCTCCTCGGACAGCTCGCGGCGCACCTTGGCGGGGACGCCCGCCACCAGCGAGCCGGGCGGCACGACCATGCCCTGCGGGACCAGCGCCTGCGCGGCGACCAGCGAACCGGCGCCGATGACCGCGCCGTTCAGCACGGTCGCGCCCATGCCGATCAGACAGTCGTCCTCGACGGTGCAGCCGTGCACGACGGCGTTGTGGCCGATGGAGACCCGCTCGCCGATCGAGACCGGGAAGCCCGGATC
Source organism: Streptomyces sp. NPDC048424 (assembly GCF_040651555.1). Taxonomy (NCBI): domain Bacteria; kingdom Bacillati; phylum Actinomycetota; class Actinomycetes; order Kitasatosporales; family Streptomycetaceae; genus Streptomyces; species Streptomyces sp. NPDC048424. The sequence continues at coordinate 54,285 of NZ_JBEZKE010000017.1, forward strand.
CACGTGGACCGTGCAGTTGTCCTGCACGTTGCTGTCGGCGCCGAGCGTGATCGGGCCGCAGTCGGCGCGCAGCACCGCCGAGTACCAGATGCTCGCGCCGGCGGCGAGGGTGACGTCGCCGACCACGACCGAGGTGGGCGCGGTGAAGGCCGTCGGGTCGATGTCCGGGTTCTTGCCGCCGACACCCGCCACGAGTGCCTGGGCCGCCTGGTGCGTCATGTTCTCTTCCCCTGCCGTCTGTCTGTCGTCTGTCGTCCGGGTGCCGCGCCAACAGCACCGTAGGGCACGCGGCCCGGCGCACCGGCGATGGGGTGAAGATCACAGGATGGTGGTCCGGACGACCGCCGCCCGGCGCATTACCGTGGCCGGGTGCCGAAAAAGCAGAACACGTTCTCCTCTCTGACGGCGCTGCGCCGCCGGCTGGCGAGCCGCGCGGTCCACACCGGCTGGCGCTGGATGCAGCGGGCCGGCGCGGTCACCGCGCAGACCCCCGGGCCCCTGCGGTTCGGGGCGATCGGCGACGGCACCCGGCTGGCCTTCCCGCAGGGCACGATCTTCGGCGAGAAATGGATCCGGCTCGGCGGGCACTGCATCATCGGCGAGCAGGTCACCCTCACCGCCGGGATGATGCCGGACCTCGACCTGGGTGCGGAGCCGATGCTGGTGCTCGGCGACGGGGTCGTCATCGGCCGGGGCAGCCATGTCATCGCCGACGCCCGGATCACCATCGAGTCGAACACCTTCTGCGGTCCCGGGGTCTACATCACGTCCACCAACCACAGCTACGACGACCCGCACGAGCCCGTCGGCCGCCAGTGGCCGCGCAGCGCGCCCGTGGAGATCGGTCCGGGGTGCTGGCTCGGCACCGGCGCGGTGATCCTGCCGGGCGCACGACTGGGCCGCAACGTCGTGGTGGCCGCGGGGGCCGTCGTGCGGGGCGAGGTGCCCGACCACGCCGTGGTGGCGGGGGCGCCGGCGCGCATCGTACGGCGCTGGGAGCCGGAGACGGGCTGGCAGCCGCCGCTGCGCACGCCGGCGCCGGTGCCGATCCCGGACGGGATGACCCCGGAGCAGCTGCGCGGGCTGGCGCTGCTGGCGGAGGCGGAGCAGGCGCAGGTCGAGCCGGCGTAGGCCGTCTCTGCGGGTGCCTCGGTCGGGTCGGCGGGTGTCTCGGTCCGGTCAGCCCGCGGCCAGGAGAACCGTTCCCGCCAGGGCCAGGCCGGCGCCCGCCGCCTGGATGCTGCGCAGCCGCTCCTTGAGCACGGCGAAGGCGGCGAGCGCGGTGACCACCGGGTAGAGCGAGGACAGGACGGCGGCCAGCGTGACCGGGCCGCTCTGGGCGGCGAGGGAGTACGTGCCGTTCGCCGCGACGTCCGCGAGGCCGACGAAGGCCAGGGCGGGCAGCAGCCCCCACAGGATCCGCGGGCCGGTGCCCGCCGGCAGGGCCGGGACGCCGCGCCGGGTCTGCGCCCACAGGGCGGCGCCGCCCACGGCGACGTTGGTGACCCGCTGGACGAACAGGGCGAGGAACAGCCCGGTGAGGGTGGTGGACGCCTCCGCGATCAGGGCCATCACCGCGCCGAACCCGAAGGCCGCGACCAGGGTGAGGACGACGGCCTGCCGCTGGACGGGCGCGCCGCGCAGCTCAGGGCCGCCCGCGAGGACGATGCCGACGACGGCCACCGCGATGCCCGCGAACTGGCCGAGGCCGGGCCGCTCGCCCAGGACCAGGCCGGCGGTGACGGGCACGACCACACCGAGGGAGCCGAGGGGGGAGACCACGCCCATCGGGCCGAGGGCGAGCGCCTTGTAGAAGCTGAGCATCGCGACCGGCCCGACCAGACCGGCGCCGACCGCGAACCACAGCTGCGGTCCGGCCTCCCGCCAGGCGCCGGTGCCGAGGACCACCGCGCCGAGCACGAGGACGGCGACGACCTGCGAGACGACGACCACCGTGAGCGCCGGTATCCGGCGGGTCAGCAGCCCGCCGCCGAAGTCGGCGAGGCCCCACAGCACGGCTGTGGCCAGGGCGAAGAGGGCGGTCATGCGGGGCCTCGCAGTACAGTGCGGTGAACGGTGGAGTGCAGCATCGAATACACGGCACGATAGTTCAGCCTACTGGACCGAGTCATCCAATATCTTGTACGAAATGGAGTGGGGAGTCGGTGTCCGATCTCGAAGAGCTCACCCAGGCGCTCGCCCGCAACCTCAAGCGGTGGCGCGCGGAGCGCGGCTTCACCCTGGAGGCGCTGGCGGCCCGCGCGGGAGTGAGCCGCGGGATGATCATCCAGATCGAGCAGGCCCGTACGAATCCCAGCGTCGGGACCACGGTCAAGCTGGCCGACGCCCTCGGCGTCAGCATCACCACGCTGCTGGACCACGACCACGCCCCGCAGGTGCGCGTGGTGCCGCCCGGGCAGGGGGTGCGGATGTGGTCGTCCCGGGCGGGCAGCGCCGCGAGCATGCTGCTCGGGGACGACAGGCGCGGGCCGGTGGAGATGTGGATCTACCGACTGGAGCCCGGGGACGGGACCGCCTCGGACCCGCACCCGGCCGGCGCCTTCGAAATGCTGCACGTCACGCAGGGGGAGCTGACGCTCGAGGTGGACGGCGAGCGGTACGCGGTCCCCGCGGGCGGGGCCGTCTCCTTCGAGGCGAACCTGCCGCACGCCTACCGCAACGAGGGACCCGGGCCGATGGAGATGACGATGGCCGTCTCCATCCCGCCCGTCCGCTCCGCCGGCTAGAGCGAGGGGATCTCGATCGCCGGGCAGCGGTCCATGACCATGCTCAGCCCGGCCGCGCGCGTGCGCTCGAAGGCGGCCTCGTCGATCACGCCGAGCTGGAACCAGACGGCCTCGGCGCCGACGGCGGCCGCCTGGTCGGCCACCGGGCCGGCCAGCTCGCTGTTCACGAAGACGTCCACCACGTCCACCTTGAACGGGATCTCCGCCAGCGAGGCGTACCCGCGCTCACCGTGCACCGTCTCGGCCTTGGGGTGTACGGGGATCACGCGCTTGCCGAACCGCTGGAGCACGCGCGCCACCCCGTAGGCCGCCCGGTCCTGGTTGTTCGAGAGGCCCACCACGGCCCAGGTGTCGCCGAGCTCGGTGAGGATCTTGCGGATGGTTGCCGGGTCGCCGTACACGGGCGCCGCCTCCTGTGGTTCTCGTCCGTCGTTCGAGTCTGCTGCCGTTGCCGTTCAGCCTGATCAACCGAAAGGACACATGTCCGATTCCCCGTAGGGTGGAGCGGTGAAGGCAGACCAGTACGCGACGGTGGCCCGTGAGGGCGTGCACGAGTCCGAGATCAACCGTTCGCGGTTCCTGTGCTCGCTCGCGCCCGCCGCGACCGAGCAGGAGGCGCAGGAGTTCGTCGCCCGCATCCGCAAGGAGCACCCCACCGCCACGCACAACTGCTTCGCCTACGTGATCGGCGCCGACGCGTCCGTCCAGAAGGCCAGCGACGACGGGGAGCCCGGCGGCACCGCCGGGGTCCCGATGCTGCAGATGCTCATGCGCCGCGACATCCGCTACGCCGTCGCCGTGGTCACCCGCTACTACGGCGGAGTGAAACTCGGCGCCGGCGGCCTGATCAGGGCCTACGGAGGAGTCGTCGGCGAGGCGCTCGACGAGCTCGGCACCGTCACCCGGCGCCGCTACCGGCTGGCCACCGTCACCGTCGACCACCAGCGGGCCGGCAAGACCCAGAACGACCTGCGCTCCACCGGCCGGACCGTGGTGGACCTGCGCTACGGCTCGGCCGTCGAGATCGAGGTCGCCCTCCCGGAGGCGGACCTGCCCGCCTTCGAGGCCTGGCTCGCCGACAGCACGGCGGGCACGGCCGGCCTCACCCTCGGCGGAGAGACGTACGCGCCCTGAGCGCCCCCGGGGACGGGTTAGCGTAGAGGGGTTCGGCGAGCGGGAGACGACCAGGGGGAGACGGCATGCGCGGCGGGGTCGGCGAGTGAAGTTCCTGCACACCTCGGACTGGCACCTCGGCCGTGCTTTCCACCGGGTGAACCTGCTCGGCGCCCAGGCCGCCTTCGTCGACCACCTCGTCGAGACCGTCCGCGAGCGCGAGGTCGACGCCGTCCTCGTCGCCGGCGACGTCTACGACCGGGCCGTGCCCCCGCTGCCCGCCGTCGAGCTGTTCGACCGGACCCTGCACCGGCTCGCCGACCTCGGCGTGCCCACCGTGATGATCTCCGGCAACCACGACTCCGCGCGCCGGCTCGGCGTCGGCGCCGGACTGATCGACCGGGCCGGTATCCACCTGCGGACCGACCCGGCCGGCTGCGCCGAGCCCGTCGTACTGGCCGACGTACACGGCGAGGTGGCGCTCTACGGGCTGCCCTACCTGGAACCGGCCCTGGTCAAGGACGCGTTCGGCGCGGACAAGGTCAGCCACGAGGCGGTACTGGGCGCGGCCATGGACCGGATCCGGGCCGACCTGGCCGCCCGCGCACCCGGCACCCGCTCCATCGTCCTGGCACACGCCTTCGTCACCGGCGGGCAGTCCAGCGACAGCGAGCGCGACATCACCGTCGGCGGGGTCGAGGCCGTGCCCGCCTCCGTCTTCGACGGGGTGGACTACGCCGCCCTCGGCCACCTCCACGGCTGCCAGACCATCAACGAACGGGTCCGCTACTCGGGTTCCCCGCTCGCCTACTCCTTCTCGGAAGTCCACCACCGCAAGACCATGTGGCTGATCGAACTGGGCGCGGACGGGGAGATCGGCGGCGCCGAGCGCATCGACACCCCCGTACCGCGCGCCCTCGCGCGGCTGCGCGGACGCCTCGACGACCTGCTGGCGGACCAGGCGTACGCGGTGCACGAGGACGCCTGGGTCGAGGCCACCCTCACCGACCCGGTGCGCCCCGACGACCCCATGGCCCGGCTCGCCGCCCGCTTCCCGCACACCCTGAGCCTCGCCTTCGACCCCGAGGACCGCGAGGAGGAGTCCGCCTCCTCCTACGCCCAGCGGCTGCGGGGCCGCAGCGACCAGGAGATCGCCGAGGACTTCGTGGCCCACGTGCGCGGCGGCGGCCGGGCGGACGAGGCCGAACGGGCCGTCCTCCAGGGCGCCTTCGACGACGTACGCGCCGACGACAGCCGTCAGGAGACCCACCGATGAGGCTGCACCGGCTGGCCGTCACCGCCTTCGGGCCCTTCGCCGAGCCCCAGGAGATCGACTTCGACGCCCTGTCCGGCGCCGGGATCTTCCTGCTGCACGGGCCCACCGGCGCGGGCAAGACCTCCGTGCTCGACGCCGTCTGCTACGCCCTCTACGGCTCCGTGCCCGGCCCCCGCCAGGCCCCCGGCACCAGCCTGCGCAGCGACCACGCGTCCGCCGGGACCCCCACCGAGGTCACCCTCGAACTCACCGCGGGCGGCCGCCGACTGGAGATCACCCGCCGCCCCGAACAGGATCGCCCCAAGAAGCGCGGCACCGGCACCACCAAGGACAAGGCCCAGAGCCGGCTGCGCGAGCACACCGGCGAGGGCTGGGAGCCGCTCAGCCGCTCCCACCAGGAGATCGGCGAGGAGGTCGAGCAGCTGCTCGGCATGAGCCGCGAGCAGTTCTGCCAGGTCGTCCTCCTGCCGCAGGGGGAGTTCGCGAAGTTCCTGCGGGCCGACGAGGCCGCCCGCGGCCGGCTCCTCGGCCGCCTCTTCGACACCCGCCGCTTCGCCGCCGTCGAGGCCCTGCTCGGGGAGCGCCGCCGGGCCGCCGAGGCCAAGGTCCGGGCCGGCGACGAGAAGGTGCTGCACACCGCGCAGCGGCTCGCCCAGGCCGCCGGGGACAGCGCCGACCTGCGGGCCTGGCCGCTGCCCGGACACCAGCCCGGCGACCCCGGGCTCGCCACCGCGGTCCGCGCCTGGGCGGCCGTCGCCCGGTGCTCGGCCCGGGAGAGGCTGGACGTCGCCGAGTACGCGCTCGCCGCCGTCGAGAGCCGGCACCACGCCGCCCGGCGCGCCGCCGAGGACGCGCGCGAGCTCGACCGGCTCCAGCGCCGGCACGCGGAGACCGTCCGCCGGGCCGCCCTGCTCGCCGGGGCCGAACCCGAGCGGGAGCGGGTGCGCGACCTGCTGGACCGGGCCCGGCGCGGCGCCCTGGTCGCCCCCGCCCTGGAACTGCGCGGCGCCGCCTCCGCCGCGCACCTCGCCGCCGCGCACGCGGAGGCGGCCACCCGCGCGGATCTCCCGCCGCAGCTGAAGGAGGCGGGCACCGAACAGCTCGCCGTCGTGGAACAGCGGCTGCGCGAGGACCTCGGCGCGCTCGGCGCCGCCCACCGGGCCGAACAGCGCAGCTCCGAGATCGGCCGCGAGCGGGCCGACCTGGAACGGGAGTCCCGGGCCGCAGAGGAACAGCACCAGGAGTCCGCCGAGTGGCTGGAGCGCTGGGAGGCGACCCGGAGCGCCCTACAGGAGCGCGTGGACGCCGCCCAGCAGGCCGCCACCCTGGCCGAGCAGCTCGCGGGCCGGCTGGAACCCGCCCGGATCCACCTCAACGCCGCCCGCCGCAGGGACGAGTTCGCCGCGGACGCGGAGCGAGCCGAAGCCGAACTGCTCACCCTGCGCGAGGAGTCGGCCGCCGCCCGGGAACGCTGGCTGGAGCTCAAGGAGGCCCGGCTGCGCGGGATCGCCGCCGAACTCGCCGATGCCCTGGTGGCGGGGGAGGCCTGCACCGTGTGCGGGTCCGCGGAACACCCCGCTCCGGCCCGCCCGGCCCCCGGCCACGTGGACCGCGCCGCCGAGGACGCCGCCCACGGCCTCTTCGAGCAGGCCGAGCAGGCCAAGGCCGCCGTCGAACGCCGGCTCGCCGCCGCCCGGGAGGCCCGCACCGAGGCCGCGGCCGCCGCCGGGGACGCCACCACCGCCGAACTCCTCGCCCTCACCTCGGACCTGAGCGCCCGGCACGCCGCCGCCCACGCCGCGGCCGCCGGACTGCACTCCGCCCGGGAACAGCTCGCCCGCGCCGAACGGGAGCACGCCACGCGCAGCGCCGAGCGGCAGGGCGCCGAGACCCGGGCCGCCGCCAGGGCCTCCCGCCGCGAGGCCCTGGACCGGGAACAGGCCTCCCTGGAGGCCGAACTGACCCTCGTACGGGACGGCGCGCCCACCGTCGCGGCCCGCGCCCGCACCCTGGAGGACCGGGTCCGGATGGTCTCGGCCGCCGCCGGGGCGCTGCGCCGCGCCGAAGGCACCGCCGCCCGGCTGAAGGAGGCCGACGACCAGCTCGCCGACGCCGCCTTCAAGGCCGGCTTCGACACGATCGAGGCCGCCGCCGACGCGGTGCTCCCCGAGTACGAACGCACCGCGCTCCAACACCGGCTGGACGCCTGGCAGACGGAGGAGGCCCTCCTCGCGGACCGCCGCGGCGAAACCGGCGCCGCCGAAGCGGCAGCACTGGCCCCGGCCGAACCGGAGCGGGCCGAGGCGTACGCGGCCCAGGCCGCGGCGAAGCTCCGTACGGCGGGATCGGCCGCCGACGCGGCCCGGGAGCGCTGCACGGAGCTGGACCGGCTCTCCCGGCAGGCCGAGCAGGAACTGCGCGCGCTCGGCCCGCTGCGGGAGGCGTACGACCGCGTCGCCAGGCTGGCCGGACTCACCGCGGGCACCTCCGCCGACAACGAGCGCAAGATGCGGCTGGAGGCCTACGTGCTGGCCGCCCGCCTGGAGCAGGTGGCCGCCGCCGCGACGGTACGGCTGCTGCGCATGTCCGGCGGCCGCTACACCCTGGTCCACTCCGACGCGCGGGCGAGCGGACGCGGGCGCTCCGGCCTCGGGCTGCACGTGGTCGACGCCTGGACCGGCAGCGAGCGGGACACCGCCACCCTGTCGGGCGGCGAGACCTTCTTCGCCTCGCTCGCCCTCGCGCTGGGCCTCGCCGACGTGGTCACCGACGAGGCGGGCGGCATGCGCCTCGACACCCTCTTCATCGACGAGGGCTTCGGCAGCCTCGACGACCAGGCGCTGGACGAGGTGCTCGACGTACTGGACTCGCTGCGCGAGCGGGACCGCAGCGTCGGCATCGTCAGCCACGTCGCCGACCTGCGCACCCGGGTCCAGGCCCAGCTGGAGATCGTCAAGCAGCGCGGAGGCTCCGTGGTGCGCCACCGGACGGCGGCATTCACGGACTGAGCGGTCGGCGGGGCAGCGGAGAGGAGTAGACGATGCTCGTCGTCACCGAACCGAGCCCCGAGATCCGGCCCGTGACCTCCTCCAGGTGCCCCATCGAGCGGGCGGCGACCTTGAGCACGAAGCAGTCGTCCCCGGTGACGTGGTGGGCCTCCAGGATCTCGGAGGTGGCCTCCAGGAAGTCGTGGAACGGCTTGTAGTTGCCGTGCGGATAGCGCAGCCGCACCAGGGCGAGGATCGACTTGCCGAGCTTCTCCGGGTCCACCACCGCCGTGTAGCCGGTGATGATGCCGGTCTCCTCCAGCCGGCGGACCCGCTCGGTGACCGCGCTCGCGGACATGGACACGGACCGGGCGAGCTCGGTGAAACTGGCGCGGCCGTCCCGCTGGAGGGCTTCGAGGATGCGCCAGTCGGTGGCGTCAGGGGAATAGTCGGTCATGGTGCAGGTCTAGCAGGGGATTCCCCGGCAGGACAAGGAAAAGGCCGGGGAAACTCGCTTCCGAGGGTGATCAACAAATCGTAGATTTCTTGCCATGACGACGACGAAGAACACCGCCACCGCCACCGCCGCTGCCACCGCCCCGGCCCCCGCCAACCCCGTGCTCCGGGTGCCCCCGGCCTCCCCGGCCGCGGCCGCCGCGTACTTCGCCGCGAGCCTGGCCTTCCACGCGGACGTCTCGGACGTGGCGAGCGCCTTCAAGGCCCACCGCGAGACGGGCGCCGAGCTCGGCTTCCAGCTCGTCGACTCCCGCTCCACCCCGTCGTGGGACCAGGCCCACGTGCCCGGCGCCGTCCACCTCCCCACGGCCCTCATCCCCGAGCAGGCCGAGCGGCTCCTCGACAAGAGCGTCCCCGTGGTGACGTACTGCTGGGGCCCCGGCTGCAACGGCGGCACCCGCTCCGCCCTCGCCCTCGCCGAACTCGGCTTCCAGGTCAAGGAGATGCTCGGCGGCATCGAGTACTGGATCCGCGAGGGCTTCGAGGTCGAGACCTGGCAGGGCAACCAGCAGCGCGCCGGGGCCGACCCGCTGACCGCGCCCACCGACTCGGACGACTGCGGCTGCTGACGTGAGCGCCTTACCGGGCGTGCGCCGCCCACGAGGCCCACGCGGACGGGCCGCTCGCTCCCCGGGGGAGACGAGCGGCCCGTCAGTCGTTCGCGCCGGGCGGCACCAGCCGCGCCGTCAGAGCTTCGACAGCTCGTCCACCAGGTCGTCCAGCCCCAGCGAGCCCTGCGACAGCGCCGCCATGTGCCAGGCCTTGAGGTCGAAGGACTCGCCGCGCGCGGCACGCGCGTTCTCCCGGCCCAGCAGCCAGGCGCGCTCGCCCAGCTTGTAGCCGATCGCCTGCCCCGGCATCGACAGGTAGCGGGTCAGCTCGCTCTCGATGAAGTCCGCCGGCCGGCCGCTGTGCAGGCCGAAGAACTCCTGCGCCAGGTCGACCGTCCAGTTCTCGCCCGGGTGGAACGGCGAGTCGTCCGGGATCCGCAGCCCCACGTGCATGCCGATGTCCACGATGACCCGCGCCGCGCGCATCATCTGGCAGTCCAGGTAACCCAGGCGCTGCTCGGCGTCCTTCAGGTAGCCCAGCTCGTCCATCAGCCGCTCCGCGTACAGGGCCCAGCCCTCGCAGTTGGCGCTGACCCAGCCCACGGTGGCCTGGTAGCGGGAGAGCTGGTCCGCCACGTGCGTCCACTGCGCGAGCTGCAGGTGGTGGCCCGGCACGCCCTCGTGGTACCAGGTGGAGACCAGGTCGTAGACCGGGAAGCGGGTCTGGCCCATGGTGGGCAGCCAGGTGCGGCCCGGGCGGGAGAAGTCCTCCGAGGGGGAGGAGTAGTACGGGGCCGCGGGGCCGCCCGGCGGGGCGATCCGGGACTCCACCTTGCGGACGCGTTCGGCGAGTTCGAAGTGGGTGCCGTCGAGGTTCTCGATGGCCTCGTCCATCAGGCCCTGCAGCCAGGCCTGGACCTCGTCCACGCCCTCGATGTGGGTGCCGTGCTCGTCCAGGTGCTTCAGCGCCTCCCAGGGGCCGACGCCCGGGAGGATCTTGGCCGCCTCGGTCTTCATCTCGGCGAGCAGCCGGTGGTACTCCGCCCAGCCGTAGGCGTAGGCCTCGTCCAGGTCGAGGTCCGTGCCGTTGAAGTAGCGAGACCAGCGGGCGTAGCGCTCGCGGCCCACCGTGTCCGGCTTGTCCTTGACGGCCGGGGCGTACACGGCGCTCATCCAGTCGCGCAGTTCGACGACGGCGGCGGTGGCGCCGGCGGCGGCCGCGTCCAGCTCGGAGCGCAGGGCGTCCGGGCCGGCGGAGACGAACTCCGTGAAGAAGGCGCCGCCCTCGCCGCCCTCACCGGCCCACGCGCCGAGCTGGCCGATCATGGTCGCGGTGGCGCGCGGGCCGCCGTACAGGCCGCGCTCCAGGCCGAGCCCGAGGCTCTCGCGGTAGCCGGCGAAGGCGGCCGGGACGGCGCGCAGGCGCTCGGCGATCGCCGCCCAGTCCTCCTCGGTGTCGGAGGGGGTCAGGGTGAAGACCTCGCGGACTTCGTGCGCGGGACCGTGGATGTTGCTGACGGCGCTCAGGTGCTCGTCGGCCTCGTGGACGGCGAGCTCGGCGGTGAGGCGCTCGCGCAGCAGACGGGCGCAGCGTCGCTCGGCGTCGCTCTCGGCACCCGGCAGCGCTTCGGCGGCGTCGAGGCGGGCGAGCGTGTCGCGGGCCAGCTCGGCGACGGCCGCGCGACCCGCCGGCGAGAAGTCCGGAAGCTTGGTGGAGCTCGCGGCGACACCGAGATAGGTGCCCGTGATCGGGTCGAGGGCGATGAGGGCATCGACGTACGCGTCGGCCACCTGGCGGGGCAGTCGAGGTGCGCTGCCGTTCTGGAGGATCTCTGACATACGGCCATCTTCGTATGGGAGATGGGCTCCCGTCATCACGGATTGCCGTCAACGGACGTCCGGTTGGGGGCGGTTCGTGGGGGCTTCCGGTGATCCGGCCCGGCGGTCCGCGGTGGGTCCGCGGGCCGGTCCGGGCCGGGTCGGGCGCTCGGTGCGGGAGGCGCTACGGGACGTCAGTGCGGGCGGCGCGCGGCGGCCTGCTGGTCGTGCGGCAGCTCGCGGGGCAGCTCGTACGGGAGGTCGCGGGGGAGCTCGTAGGGCAGGCGCGAGCTGACCGGGGTGGCGTCGAGCCGGGCGGTGATCACCAGGGTGCCCTCCTCGATCTGGTAGTCGAGGGGGAGGCCGAGGCCGCGCATGGCGGCGACCATGCCGGTGTTGGCGGCCTGCGTGACGGCGTACACGCTGTCGCAGCCGGCCTCGACGGCCATCGAGATGAGCCGGCGCAGCAGCTCGGAGCCGATGCCGCGGCGCTGCCAGTCGTCCTCGATGAGGAGGGCGACCTCGGTCTCGTCGCCGTCCCACAGCAGGTGGCCGAGGGCGACGAGCCTCCCGGAGGCGGTGGTGGCGGCGAGGGTGCGGCCGAAGCGGGGGCTCAGCAGGTGGCCGAGGTAGCGGTCGGCGTCGGCGACCGGCCCGTGGTAGCGCAGCCCGAGGGTGCGCTCGGAGCAGCGGTCGTGCATGGCGCGGGCCGCGGCCTGGTCGGAGCCGTCGGCGCGGCGCACGGTGATCTCGTTGCCCTCGGGCAGGGTCAGCACGTCCTGGCTGCGCGGGACGCGGGGGCCGAGCCGGGCGTCGAGCTCGACCAGGGCGCGGGCCCTCGCGAACTCGGTCGGGGTGAAGGGCAGGTAGGGCCGCTCCACGGTGATCGCGCCGCCCGAGGGGTCGCGCAGCCGCATGACGGTGGCCTCCAGGACCCCTTCGACGGGCGCGTCGGCGCCGAGGTTGGGACGGCCGGAGAGGGTGGTCGCCGGGATCGAGTGGATGGTGCAGCGGCCGAGCAGCTGGCGCAGCGCGAGGGGGAGCTCGGCGGCGTCGAGGGCGGTGCGGGTGGCCAGGCCCAGGACGCGGGTCGGGGTGTCCACGAGGTCGTGGGCGTCGGCGCGCTCGATCCAGGTGCTGTGGCCGCCGGCTCCGGAGATGGCGCGGCTGAGATCGGCGGAGGCCAGCTGCTGCGGGGCGCGCAGCAGGAACTCGTCGACCGTGCCGCCCTCGGGGAGCGGGTGCGTCTGGAGGGTCAGGATGTCGACGCCGCTGCGGGCGAGCGCGGTGCAGACGGCCGCCAGGGAGCCGGGCTCGTCCCGTACGGTCGTGCGCATCCGCCACAGGCTGGTGGTGGCCGCGGTCGCGGTCGCCGTGGCGGTCGCGCCGGGGGCCGCGGCCGGGGGCCGCGTCGGATCACTGGGCGCTGTGCTCTGCGGCGGCGGCGCATGGCTGTGCCGCCGCGCCCACCAGGTGTGGAACGCCGCGGTCACCAGGAGTGCGACGGCCGAGGCGACCAGCAGGATCGGGCCCCTCGGACCGTGCGCGACGAGATTGGCGATGGCGTCGGCGACCGCGACGGCGCAGAACAGGGCGGCGAGTTCGACGAGGTCGCGGCGCCAGTGGTGGCGGTGGGGACGCTGGGCGGAGGCGAGGCTACGGTCAGTCATGCACACCACTGTGGCTCAGGGGTGTTGCGTGATCACGAACGATCTGTGACCGACTGGTTAAGTGTCCATCTGGCCGATTTCATCCAGTTTTCCGGGCCATTTCCGGAAACGAGGGCGGGCGCCCGCGGGGTCCGGGTCCGGGTCCGGGACCCGGTCCGGCCCTACTGGCCCACGCGGCCGGGCTGGAGCGTCCTGGTGAACAGTACGCCGCCGCCCTGGCAGCGCAGCCGCCGTGAGCTCCCCGCTGCCGCCGTCGATGTCGACCTCGCCGTAGTACGGAGGGTTCTCCGACGGCGACATGTTGGCGAAGGGAGCCGACTGGACGTACGCCGTCTCCGGGCCGAAGGTGGCGTCGAGCCGCCCGGCCGGGAAGCCGCCGGCGCCGATCGGGCCGGACACGAACTCCCAGAACGGCGCGAAGTCGGTGAAGGCGGCACGCTCGGGCGCGTAGTGGTTCGCGGCGGTGTAGTGCACGTCGGCGGTGAGCCAGATGGTGCCGGTGATGCGCTGGTGCTTGATGTGGCGCAGGAGTTCGGCGATCTGGAGCTCGCGGCCCAGCGGAGCGCCCGGGTCGCCCTGGGCGACGGCCTCGAAGTTCGCGGCTCCGTCGGGCACGACGATGCCGAGCGGCATGTCGGCGGCGATCACCTTCCAGGTGGCGCGGGAGCGGGAGAGCTCGCGCTTGACCCAGGCCAGCTGCTCGGGGCCGAGGATGCCGATGGGGTCCTCGGTCTGGGTGCCGGGGGAGTTGGCGCCGCGGTACGTGCGCATGTCGAGCACGAAGACGTCGAGCAGCGGGCCGTACCGCATCACCCGGTACATCCGGCCCTCGGCGCGGCCGCCGCGCAGGTCGGTGACGGGGAAGTACTCGCCGAAGGCCTGGCGGGCGCGGGCGGCGAGGGTGTCCGCCTCCTTGACGGTGTAGCGGGGGTCGTCGATCAGCTGGCCCGGGTACCAGTTGTTGCGCACCTCGTGGTCGTCCCACTGGGCGAGGACGGGGACCTGGGCGTTGAAGGCGGTGAGGTTGCCATCGAGCAGGTTGTAGCGGAAGTTCCCGCGGAACTCGGCGAGCGTCTCGGCGACCTTCGCCTTCTCCTCGGTGGTCACGTTGCGCCAGAGGCTGCCGTCGCGCAGGGGCACCGATTCCTTGATGGGCCCGTCGGCGTAGATCGTGTCCCCGCTGAAGAGGAAGAAGTCGGGGTTGCGCAGCCGCATCTCGTCGAAGACGCGGTAGCCGCCGAGGTCGGGGTTGATGCCCCAGCCCTGGCCCGCCAGGTCCCCGGACCAGAGGAAGCGCACGTCGTGGCGGCGGGAGACGGGGGTGGTGCGGAAGGTGCCGTGGACGGGCTCGGCGGTGCGGCGGGGGTCGTCGGGGTCCGCCAGGACGACGCGGTAGTGGATCTGCTGCCCGGGCGGGAGGTCGCGCAGGACGGTGGTCCCGGTGAAGTCGCTCGACGGGCCGAGCAGCGGGCCGCGGTGGCGGCGTACGGCGTAGCGGAACGCCTCGCTCGGGGAGGTCTCGACGTACATCCGCGCGAGGCGGTCGGAACGGGTCCAGATGGTGGCCGAGTGGGCGGTGATCTCGCCGGACTGGACGCCCCAGAGCGCCTTCGGCCGGCCGGAGCGGGCGAAGGCGGGGGCGGCGAGTGCCGGAGCGGCGAACAGCGCGGAGGACAGGGCGAGGGAACCCCCGATGAGGGTCCGTCGGGTGTGCGGCATCGATGCCATCGGTGTGTCTCCAGGGGCCGGCGAGGACGGGTCGGACCAGCGTGCCGCCGCACCCCGGCCCGGCCGCGTCGCCCACGCGAACCTGGGATGAACAGCCGTCAGCCGCTCATCCGTTCAGTCGCCCGGTACTTCGTACGGTCGCTCGCCCGGTCGCTCGCCCGGCCTCTTGCCAGGTCCTCGCCCCGCATTTCGGGAGGCACTGCGGGCGGTCCCCGGGCGGCCGCTCAGGCCGTCACGAGGCTCGCGCGGCGGGCCGTGTCCAGGATCACCCGGGAGACGAGCGCCGGATCGTCGTTCATCGGGACGTGGCCGCAACCGGGGAGCCGGACCAGCCGGGCGGTGGGGACGGTGTGCTTGGCGCGCACGCCCTGGCGGCGCAGCAGCAGCCGGTCGCGCGTCCCCCAGGCGATGGTGACCGGCAGGCCGGGCACGTCCTCGGTGAACCGTACGGAACCGCCGGCGGCCAGGGTCTCCTCGAAGCCGGTGGCATCGCGCAGGGCGAGCGTCTCGGCGACCACGGCCTCGGGCGAACGGCGGGCCGGGCGGGCGTAGATGGTGCCGGTGAGCGCGGCGCGGCCGGCGGCGTTGCGCGAGAGTCGCCGTACCGCGGGGAGGGGCAGGGCCTTGGCTCCGGCACGCATCGCGAGGAGGGCGGCGAAGGCGTAGCGGCGCTCGCCCTCCGTCCAGAACCCGGCGGGGGACAGGGCGGTGACCGAGCGGACGAGCTTGTTCCGGCCCATTTCGAGGGCGAGCAGCCCGCCGAGGGAGTTGCCCGCGACGTGCGGGCGCTCGACGCCGAGGGCCGTGCAGAGCGCCCCGAGCGCGGGGGCCACGGTCCCCAGGGTGTACGGAACCCCCTGCGGCAGCGGCTCCGAGGCGCCGAAGCCCGGCAGATCGACGGCGATCACCTCGTGCTCGGCGGCCAGGATGTCGGTCACCGGCTGCCAGGCCTGGAGGTGGTGGCCGATGCCGTGCAGCAGGAGAAACGGTTCGCCAGAGCCCTTGCGCTCGTAGGCGACGGTGGTGGTGCGGGGGCCGAGCGGCGAATCGAACGTGAAGGAGACCGTGGCGGTCATGCTGCTGCTCCTCGTCGGTGGGACGCGTGCGAGACAGGCTGTCAGTAAGGCCTACCGCCATGATTACCGTCCGGTAGGCCTTGACTACAAGCCTTCGGGGCGCACGAGAACCACGAGAACATCCCGTGAACGGCTTGATACGTATGCCCGATCTGCCCGGCAAAGGGATGAGCATTGGTCTTGACCAAGGGGGTGCACCGTCCTATCGTCGCAGGGATAGTGCAGGAACCTTTAATAAACAAAGGCGCGGAACTGCCGCTGGAACACACGGCGAGTGCAGCGACGGCAGGAGGAGTCAGGGTGGGGACCACGCAGCTCGAAACGGCGCCGGAGCCGAAGTACTGGCACCTCAAGACCGTCCTCAGCGAGGCGCTCGACCAGGACTTCGCCGTCGGTGAGGTGCTGCCCAACGAGCGTGAACTCGCCGCCCGTTTCGGCGTCGCCCGTGCGACCCTGCGTCAGGCGCTGGAGCAGCTGGAGCTCGAAGGCCGGCTGCAGCGTCGCCGCGGCGTCGGCACCACCGTCGCCCCGCCGCGCGTGGGCGTCGCCGTCGGCACCGCGCAGCACAGCTGGCCCGGCGACAGCGCCGACGGCTGGGAGCCCGTGGACGCGGCCGAGAGCCTGCCGCCCGCCGCGGTGCTCAAACTCCTCGGCACCGGTGGGGACTTCGCCGCCGACCAGCCGGTGCACACGGTGCGCCGCACCCGGGTCACCCAGGGCCAGGCCGTCGCCGCCGAGCTGCTCTACGTTCCGGCCGCCTCGGTGCCCGGACTCCCCGCGATCGAGGCCCCGTCCGGACCGGCCCGCGCCCGCGCCGTCCTGCGCGAGCTGCAGCGGCTGGTCCTCGACGGCCAGGACCGCTCCGTGGAGCTCGGCTCCGCCCGCGCCGACGACGCCAAGGAACTGGACCGACTGCCCGGCGCCCCGGTCCTCCTCGTCACCACCCGCTACTTCACCGCCGCGGGCACGGCCGCCGTCTCGGTGGCCACCTACCGCGCCGACACCTGCCGCCTCACCTTCGGCGACTCGGGCAACGTCGAGATCACCCACGAACCCCGCGTCGCCTCCTGACCCCCCGCGTCGCCTCCTGACCCCCCGCGTCGCCTCCTGACCCCCGCGTCGCCTCCTGACCCCGTGGGCCGGGGCCGGGCCGTCACGGCCCGGCCGGCCCCGGAGAGGCCGCGGGGCAGCGGTCAGCGGCGGGCCGTGACCGTCTTCTCCACGGCGAAGAGCTCCTCCTCGACGTGGTCCAGCGCGAGGCGCAGGGCACCCGTCGCCACAGCGGCCTCGCCGAGCAGGGAGAGGGCCACCCGAGGCGGGCGCAGGCAGTAGCGTTCCAGCTCCCGGCGCAGGGGCTCCAGGACCCCGTCCAGCCCGGCCGCCCAGCCGCCGACGACCACCAGCTCCGGATCCATCGCCAGGACCAGCGCCGCCACGTCGTGGACCAGCCGCTGTAGGAACCGCTCCACGGCAGCCACCGCGCGCTCGTCGCCCCGCCTGGCCATCGCGAAGACCTCGGCGACCGCGGGCTCGTCCAGGGGGTGCAGCGGCTCGCCCGTGGTCGACAGCAGTCGCTCGGGCGTGACCTCGCGGCCCAGCAGGTGCAGGGCGCCGATCTCACCGGCCGCGCCGCCGAAGCCCCGGTGCAGCCGCCCGCCGATCAGCGAACCGGCGCCGGGACTGAGCCCGGCCATCACGAACACCATGTCGCCGGTGTCCCGCGCGGCGCCCTTCCAGTGCTCGGCGACCGCCGCCGCGTTGGCGTCGTTCTCCACCTGCACGGGGCAGCGGAACGAGCGGCGCAGCCGCTCCCCGAGCGGCAGCCCGGTCCAGCCGGGCAGCGCCGTGCC
Organism: Streptomyces sp. NPDC048424; assembly: GCF_040651555.1. Taxonomy (NCBI): domain Bacteria; kingdom Bacillati; phylum Actinomycetota; class Actinomycetes; order Kitasatosporales; family Streptomycetaceae; genus Streptomyces; species Streptomyces sp. NPDC048424. Next base: position 71,617 of record NZ_JBEZKE010000017.1, read on the forward strand.
CAGGCGGACCGTGCCGTCCGCCTCCACGATCCCGGGGCTGCCGACCCCGACGGCCCGCAGGGAGTCCCGCGGGACTCCGGCGCGGCGCAGCAGATCGGCGACCGCCGCCCGTACCCGCTCCAGCCGTTCGTCCGCGGACGCGTCCTCCGCGACCTCCTTGGTGCCGGCGCCGATGACGCGGCCGTCCAGTCCGGACAGCAGCACCGCGATCCGGTGCGAACCGATCTCGATGCCGAGCAGGTGCCCCGCCTCGGCCCGGAAACGGAACCGCCTGGCCGGCCGCCCCTGGCGTCGCGCGCCTTCCTCCGCATCGGCCTCGACGACGAGCCCGGTCCCGATCAGTCCCTCCACGACACCCTCGACGGTCGGCCGGGAGAGCCCGGTCAGTCGCGTGAGGTCGGTGAGGGTCGGCGATCCGGCCGTGCGCAGCGCGCGGAGCACGACGGCGGAATTGATCCGCCGGAGCAGAGAGGGATCCCCGCCGGTCAGCTGCCCCAACGTGTGTCCTCCCAGCTAGCGAGCTTGTCAGCCGGATCGTACTGCGCCCCCGGTGCGGCGGCGAGAAGCGGCCCCCCATCGGCCGGAATCAGCTTTTCCTCAGGCGGGTGAGACGAACCCCGACTCGTACGCCATGATCACGGCCTGGGTGCGGTCCCGCGCCCCCAGTTTCGCCAGGATCGCACTGACGTGGGACTTGACCGTCTCCGTGCCGATGATCAGGTCGGCCGCGATCTCCACGTTGGTGAGCCCCCGCGCCATGAGCCGCAGGACCGCCTCCTCCCGCTCGGTCAGCGCGGCCCGCTCCAGCACCGCCCGGGCCTTCCGGTTCCCGTACTCCGCGGCCAGGGCCCGCACCGCGGCCGGAAAGAGCAGCGTCTCGCCCTCCGCCACCAGCCGCACCGCGTGCACGATCTCCGAAGGACGGGCCCGCTTCAGCAGGAACCCGTCGGCTCCGGCCCTCAGCGCCTGGTAGACGTACTCGTCGTTCTCGAAGGTGGTGACCACGAGGATCTTCGGCGGGGAGTCCACCGTCCGCAGGACCGCACGGGTCGCCTCGATCCCGTCGAGCAGCGGCATCCGTACGTCCATCGCCACCACGTCCGGCCTGAGCTGCCGGACGAGCGGGACCACGGAGGCCCCGTCCGCGGCCTCACCCACCACTTCGATGTCGGGCTGGGAGTCCAGGACGGCGCGCAGACCCGCGCGCACGAGGGGTTCGTCATCGACGAGCAGTACGGTAACCGGCATCCGGTCAGCGTATTCGCTCCAGCGGAAGCCGGGCGCGCACCCTCCAACTGCCCTCGAACGGACCGGTCTCGGCCTCCCCGCCGAGCAGCGCGGCCCGCTCCCGCATCCCGCGCAGCCCGCTCCCGCTGCGCTGTATCAGGGCCGGCCCGTCCGGCAGCGGGTTCGACACCTCCAGGTCCAGCAGGCCCCCGGCCATCTCGATCCTCACCCGGACGGGCACCGGACCGCAGTGACGCAGCACGTTCGTGAGCGCCTCCTGAAGGATCCGGTACCCCTCCCGGGTGACCGGACCCGGCAACGTGTCGAGCGGGCCGGTCAGTTGCGCGTCCACCGCCGCCCCGGAGGCCCGGGCCGACTCCAGCAGCCGGTCCGCCTCGACGAGCGTCGGCCGCTGCGACGGCGGCTGCCCCGACTCCCGCAGGACTCCCAACACCCGTTCCAGATCCTCCAGCGCGGCCCGGCCCGTCTCCTCGATCGCGCACAGCGCCCGGTCCGTGAACTCCGGGTCGCCGGCGGCCCGCGCGGCACCCGCCTGCACCACCGCCACCGTCAGCGCGTGCCCGATGGAGTCGTGCAGTTCGCGGGCGATCCGGTTCCGCTCCAGCAGTTGTTCGGTCCGGGCCTCCAGCGCGGTGAGCCGCTCGGCCGCCGAAGGCCCCAGCAGTCGCTGGGCGATCGCGGTGATCAGCTCCCCGAGCAGGACCACTATGGCGATGAGGAGGACCAGCGGCACCGGCACCAGCAGCGCGGCGGCCCACCGCGGGGGCACGAAGGGAACCATGAAGTCCCCGCCCAGTGGATGCCCGATCGCGATCGAGAACAGCTCGACCGCCATGGCCGGGAGCCACACGGTCGGAACCCAGGCGCCCGCCGCGAGGACGAGCCGTACCTCGAGCCACAGCAGGGTCCGCCACCGGTCGTTCCACCGCTTGGAGGGGACCGCGCTGATGCTGCTCTCCGAACGGTCCCAGTCGTGCGGGGTGAGCAGGAACCGCGCCTGCAGCCCCTCGACCAGCCGCACCCAGGGGACCAGGCCGAGCGGTATCGCGATGAGCAGCGGAACCCACGGCGCCTCGGGCCCTACGAACATCCAGAGCGCCACGAGCAGGACGGGCACGCAGAGGTGCAACCAGCGTGAATAGGTCACTGGTTGGAGCGGGGCACGGAGCAGTCGGTACATGCACTCATCGTGACAGCCGGCGGCCGGCGGCCGTCTCCCCCGCGTGGGGGAGACGGCACCCTCGCATGGGGGAGGAAGGGGGGTGGGGCCGGCGGCGAATCTTGAGCCATGAACAGCATCGAGATCCGAGAACTCACCAAGGCGTACGGCACCCACCGTGCGGTGGACGGCCTCACCTTCGACGTCCTGCCCGGACGGGTCACCGGCTTCCTCGGCCCCAACGGCGCCGGCAAGTCCACCACGATGCGCCTGCTGCTGGGCCTGGACCGGGCCACGTCCGGTACGGCCACGATCGGCGGGCAGCGGTTCACCGACTTCCCCGACCCGCTGCACCGGGTCGGCGCGCTGCTGGACGCTCAGGCGGCCCACGGCGGGCGCACCGCCCGGGACCACCTGCGGTTCCTCGCGGCAGCCGACCGGATCCCGATGCGCAGGGTGGGCGAGGTCCTGGAGCAGGCCGGGATAGCCTCCGTGGCCGGGCGGAGGGTCAAGACCTTCTCGCTCGGCATGCGCCAGCGCCTGGGCATAGCCGCCGCGCTGCTGGGCGATCCCGGGGTGCTGCTGCTGGACGAGCCGACCAACGGCCTCGACCCGGAAGGCATCATCTGGATCCGCGAGCTGATGCGGGGTCTGGCAGCCGAGGGACGCACCGTCCTCGTCTCCAGCCATCTGATGTCGGAGACCTCGGCGCTCGCCGATCACCTGGTCGTGCTCGGCAACGGCAGGCTGCTGGCCGACACCTCGATGGAGGAGTTCATCGACGCCCGCAGCACCCCGAGGGTGCGTCTGCGCACCTCGGACCCGGTTCGGCTGCGCGCCGCGCTGGCCCGGGACGGCTTCGAGCTGGTGACCGCGGAGGACGGGCGATGGACCGTCGAGGGCATGCAGGCCGATCAGGTCGGCAGCCTGGCCGCCCGAGAAGGCGTGCCCGTGCTGGAACTCGCCGACGACCGGGCCTCGCTGGAGCAGGCCTACCTGGACCTGACCGCCGACCACGCCCAGTTCACCGCAACCCGCTGATCTTCCCCTCTTCTTCCCCACCCAGGAGGTTCGCCATGAGCGCCGCTCTGCCCACCCTGCCCGTCCTGCACTCGGAATGGATCAAGCTGCGATCCCTCCGCGGCACCATAGGGGCCTACCTCGCCATCTTCGTCGCCACCGCCGGGATCCAGGCGCTCACCGCCGCGGCGATAGGCCAGTCCGAAGCGGGCAGCATGGGCGACGACAGGCTCCTCGCGGCCTACTACGGAATCAACTTCGGCCAGATAGCGGCCATGGCCTTCGGAGCGAACGCGCTGTCCGCCGAGTTCCACAACGGAGCCCTGCGCACCTCGCTGGCCGCGGTGCCGAACCGCACCCGCTTCTACCTGTCGAAGATGGCCATGGTGGGGGCACTCGCATGCGTGATGGGGCAGATCACCGCCCTCGTCACCTTCGTGGCCGGCCAGTCGTTCATGGGGCCGTACGCCATGGAGCTGGGTGACCCGGGCACCATCCGGTCCGTGTTCGGCTGCGGGATGTACCTGACGTTGATGGCGCTGTTCGCGGCGGGGCTGACGGCCGTCCTGCGGAGTGCGGCGGTCGTGCTCAGCCTGCTCATACCCTTCGTCCTGCTGGTGTCGTTCGTCATCGGAGCGGGTGCCGAGGGCGCGGCCCAGCTCCTGCCGGACCGGGCCGGGCAGATGATGATGCGGATGGAGGCCGGTGACCTCCTCGGACCCTGGACGGGGCTCGGCGTGATGGCGCTGTGGGCGGCTGCCGCGGTCATCGGGGGGTGGGTCGCGGTGCGGCGCCGGGACGCGTGACGCCGGGCCAGTTGTCAGTGGTGGTCGGGATACTGACGGTATGACCACGGCAGAGCATCTCGACACGATCGACCGGCTCCGGGTGCGGGAGTTCCCCACCGAGCCCGTCTGGTCCGGCGGGCAGAGCAGCGGCCCGGGTTACCACCTCGTCCCGGTCGGCCGGACCGCGGACTTCTGGGAGGACGGCGGTGCGGGCCGGACCGAGGCGGCCGACCAGATCAACGCCGAGTACGGGGCGCTCGCCCAGTCGCTGTCCGACCGGTGGGGAGACCCGCAGGTGTTCAGCCTCGGGTCGCTGCTGGAGCGGGGGCTCGACGGGGAGGAGATACCGGAGCCGTGGGGCGAGCTGAGCAACAGCACCGACCACGTGCACCTGTGGCGGGCCGGGGAGCAGTGGCTGGTGGCCTACGTGGCGCAGGGAGCCGAGGGTGACCCCTATCTGCTGATGGCAGGGGTCACCGTGATCGACCCGCCCTAGCGTTCCGGGAGCTCGGGAGTCTCGGCGGCGGCGCGGAGGCGGGCGTACTCCTGGGCCATGGACTCGGCGGTCCAGTGGGCGTTGAGGCCGCTCGGGTTGGGGAGGGCCCAGATGCGGGTGGTGCCGATGGTCCGCTCCTGGGGGCCGATCTGCGCCTTCCGCTCGCCGAAGGCGGTGCGGTAGGCCGTCACTCCGACCACTGCCAGCCACTGGGGGCGCAGGAGTTCCACCTTGGCCGTCAGGATGCGGCCGCCCTCGCGGAACTCCTCGGAGCTCAGTTCGTCCGCGCGGGCGGTTGCCCGGGCCACGACGTTGGTGATGCCGAGGCGGTAGGTGAGGAGTTCCTCCTGCTCGGCCGGAGCCAGCCGGCGGGGGGTGAAGCCCGAGAGGTGCAGGACGGGCCAGAACCGGTTGCCGGGGCGGGCGAAGTGGTGGCCCGTCGCGGCGGAGAGGAGACCGGGGTTGATGCCGCAGAACAGCACACGCAGACCGCCCGCGACCACGTCCGGGAGGACGCGGTCACGGGCGGCGGCCAGCTCTTCGGGGGTCAGAGGATCGACCCCGGCGCGTACCCGGCGGCCTCGGGGTGCTGCTTGGCGATCGCCCCGATCCGGGAGACCACGGTCGCGACCTGGTCGCCCGCGGCGCCGGTGAAGGACAGCTTGTCGGCCATGAGGGCGTCGAGCTGGGCCCGGTCCAGCGGCATCCGCTCGTCGGCGGCCAGCTTGTCCAGCAGCTCGTTGCGCTCGGCGCCCTGCTCGCGCATGGCGAGCGCGGAGGCCACCGCGTGCTCCTTGATGACCTCGTGGGCGGCCTCGCGGCCGACGCCGGCCCGCACCGCGCCCATCAGGACCTTGGTGGTCGCGAGGAAGGGCAGGTAGCGGTCCAGTTCGCGGGCGACGACGGCCGGGAAGGCACCGAACTCGTCGAGGACCGTCAGGAAGGTCTCCAGCAGGCCGTCGAAGGCGAAGAACGCGTCCGGCAGGGCGACCCGGCGGACCACGGAGCAGGAGACGTCGCCCTCGTTCCACTGGTCGCCGGCCAGCTCGCCGGTCATCGAGGCGTAGCCGCGCAGGATGACCATCAGGCCGTTCACGCGCTCGCAGGAGCGGGTGTTCATCTTGTGCGGCATCGCGGAGGAGCCGACCTGGCCGGGCTTGAAGCCCTCGGTGACCAGCTCGTGGCCGGCCATCAGGCGGATCGTCTTGGCGATCGACGAGGGGGCGGCGGCCAGCTGTACGAGCGCGGTGACCACGTCGTAGTCGAGCGAGCGGGGGTAGACCTGGCCGACCGAGGTGAAGGCCTGGGCGAAGCCGAGGTGGGCGGCGATCCGCTGCTCCAGGTCGGCGAGCTTGGCGGCGTCGCCGCCGAGCAGGTCCAGCATGTCCTGGGCGGTGCCCACCGGGCCCTTGATCCCGCGCAGCGGGTAGCGGCCGAGGAGGTTCTCCAGGCGGTCGTAGGCGACGAGCAGCTCGTCGGCCGCGGTGGCGAAGCGCTTGCCCAGGGTGGTGGCCTGCGCGGCCACGTTGTGGGAGCGGCCGGCCATGACCAGCTCGGCGTGCTCGCCGGCCAGCTTGCCGAGGCGGGCGAGGACCGCCACCGTGCGGTCGCGGGCCAGCTCCAGCGAGAGCCGGATCTGCAGCTGCTCGACGTTCTCGGTGAGGTCGCGCGAGGTCATGCCCTTGTGGACGTGCTCGTGACCGGCGAGGGCGTTGAACTCCTCGATGCGGGCCTTCACGTCGTGCCGGGTGACCTTCTCGCGCTCGGCGATGGAGGCGAGGTCGACGGTCTCCAGGACGCGCTCGTAGTCGGCGAGGGCCGCGTCCGGGACCTCGATACCGAGGTCCTTCTGGGCGCGCAGCACGGCGAGCCACAGCCGCCGCTCCAGCGTCACCTTGTACTCGGGGGACCACAGGACGGCGAGCTCCGCGGAGGCGTAGCGGCCGGCCAGGACATTGGGGATGCGGGGCTTGGCAGTCACGTGGATGGATTCTACTTGGGCTGCCGCTGTGCGTTTACGCAGGTAGGGCCCCCGCTCGCGATTGTGGCTTGCTACGAGAGCGGTGCGTCCCCGTACGGCAGCAGCTCCGGGCGCTTGGCCGGGCGGCCGTCCCCGGACGAGCGGCCCGTCAGCCGGCGGCCGATCCACGGGATCAGGTGCTGCCGGGCGAAGCTCACGTCCTGGGCCCGGCGCACCGTCCAGCCGGGGGGTGCGGCGGCGGGCAGTTCCGTGCGCCAGTCCTCCTCGGCGGGCAGGCCCAGGGTCTGCCAGACGGCCTCGGCCACCCGGCGGTGGCCCTCCGCCGTCAGGTGGAGCCGGTCCACGTCCCACATCCGCTGATCGCCGAGCGCGGAAGCCCCGTACAGGTCGACCACCAGGGCGCCGTGCCGGGCGGCGAGCTCCTCGATGATGACGAAGAGCTCCTCCATGCGGGGCCGGAAGCGCTCCATCACCGGACCGTTGCGCCCGGGGGAGCGCATGAGGACGAGGCGCTTGCAGGACGGAGCGAGGGTTTCCACCGCCGCCTCCAGGTGGCCGCGGACCCGGCCCATGTCCACCTTGGGGCGAAGCGCGTCGTTCAGCCCGCCCACCAGGGTCACCACGTCGGCGCCCATCGCCGCCGCCACCGGAGCCTGGTCCTCGGCGATCTGCCCGATCAGCTTTCCGCGGACCGCGAGGTTGGCGTAGCGGAAGCCCGGCTCGCGCGCGGCGAGGCGGGCGGCCAGCAGATCGGCCCAGCCCCGGTAGGAGCCGTCCGGAAGCAGGTCCGACATGCCCTCGGTGAAGGAGTCGCCGATCGCGACGAAACTGGTGTAAGAGGCATTCATCTCCATGGCGGAGTGATGTTACCGCGCGGTACCCCGGCCCCGCAGGGCCGGGGACCACACCCCCGTACGGATCAGGCGGACGCGGGCCTGCCGAACAGCTCCCGCAGCACGTCCTCCATCGTCACCAGGCCCGTCATGGCACCCTCCGCCCCGAGCACCGCCGCAAGGTGCGTACGGCTGCGCCGCATGGCGGTCAGTACGTCGTCCAGCGGGGTCTCCGCCCGCACCTGGGCGATCGGCCGCAGCTCCGACACCGGGAACGGCTCGTCCCGCGCGTCCCCGTCCGCGTCCAGGGCGTCCTTCACGTGCAGGTAGCCCAGGATCCGGTCCTGCTCGTCGACCACCGGGAACCGGGAGTACCGGGACTCGGCCGACAGCCGCTCCAGGTCGGCGGGCGTGATGCCCACGCGGGCCGAGACCACCCGGTCCGCCGGCAGCACCACATCGGTCACCGGCCGCCGGCCCAGCTCCAGGGCGTCGTGCAGGCGCTCGCTCGCCCGGTCGTCGAGCAGACCCGCGTCACTGGAGTCCTTGACCATCCGCGCCAGCTCGTCGTCCGAGAAGCTCGCCGCGATCTCGTCCTTCACCTCCACCCGCAGCATGCGCAGCAGGAGGTTGGCGAAGGCGTTGATCGCGAAGATCACCGGTCGCAGCGCCCGGGTGAGGGTCACCAGCGGCGGCCCCAGCAGCAGCGCGGTGCGCACCGGCTCGGACAGCGCCACGTTCTTCGGCACCATCTCGCCGAAGAGCATGTGCAGGTACGTCGCCAGCGACAGCGCCACCACGAAGGAGATCGCGTGCGTCAGCCCGTCGGGCACCCCGACCAGGTCGAACAGCGGGGTCAGCAGGTGCGCGATGGCCGGCTCGGCCACCACACCCAGCACCAGGGTGCACAGCGTGATGCCCAGCTGCGCCGCCGCCATCAGCGCCGATACGTGCTCCAGGCCCCACAGGACGGCGCGGGCACGCCGGTCGCCCTGCTCGGCGTACGGCTCGATCTGGCTGCGCCGGACCGAGATCAGCGCGAACTCCGCGCCGACGAAGAAGGCGTTGACGACCAGGGTCGCCAGGCCGATCAGCAGCTGGATGACGGTCATCGGGCCTCCTCCGTTCCCCCGGCGCGCTCGGCCGGGGCGTGCAGCAGCACCCGCGCCGCCCGGCGTCCGCCGGCGTCCACCACGTCCAGGTGCCAGCCGTCCAGTTCCAGCTGGTCGCCGACGGCCGGGATCCGGCCCAGCTCGGTCGCTATCAGGCCGGCCAGGGTCTCGTACGGACCGTCCGGCACCCGCAGGCCGATCCGCCGGAGCTGGTCGGTGCGCGCGGCGCCGTCGGCGGAGTAGAGGAGGCGCCCGGAGTCGTCCGTACCGGCCGGGGCCAGGTCCGGGGTCTCGTGCGGGTCGTGCTCGTCGCGGACCTCGCCGACGACCTCCTCGACGATGTCCTCCAGCGTGGCCACGCCGGCCGTGCCGCCGTACTCGTCGATGACCACGGCCATCGTCTGCTTGCCGGACAGCCGGTCCAGCAGCCGGTCCACGGTCAGCGACTCGGGTACGAGCAGGGGCTCGCGCAGCAGCTGCGACACCGGACGGCGGCGGCGCTCCTCGGCCGGCAGCGCCAGCACGTCCTTGATGTGGACGGTGCCGACGACGGTGTCGAGGCTTCCCCGGTAGACCGGGAAACGGGACAGGCCGGTGGCGAGCGTCGCGTTCGCCACGTCCTCGGCGGTGGCCTGCACGTCGAGGGCGGTGACCTGGACGCGCGGGGTCATCACGTTCTCCGCGGTCAGGTCGGCCAGGTTCAGGGTCCGCACGAACAGCTCGGCGGTGTCCTTCTCCAGGGCGCCCTCCTTCGCGGAGTGCCGCGCCAGCGCGACCAGCTCCTGCGGGGTGCGCGCGGAGGCCAGCTCCTCGGCCGGCTCCATGCCCAGACGGCGGACCATGTGGTTCGCGGTCGTGTTGAGGTGACTGATGAAGGGCCGGAAGGCGCGGCTGAAGACGCGCTGTGCGGTCGCCACCCGCTTGGCGATCGCCAGCGGCGAGGAGATCGCCCAGTTCTTGGGCACCAGCTCGCCGACGACCATCAGCACCACGGTCGACAGGACGGTGCCGAGGACCAGGGCGGTGCTGGAGGCGGCGCCGGCCGACAGGCCCATCGCCTCGAACGGGCCCCGGAGCAGGGTGGAGATCGACGGCTTGGAGATCATGCCGATGACCAGGCCGGTCACGGTGATGCCGAGCTGGGCGCCGGAGAGCTGGAACGTCAGGGTGCGGACGGCGGCCAGGGCGCTGTCGGCCCCGCGCTCACCGCGCTCGACGGCCCGCTCGAGCTCGCTCCGCTCCACGGTCGTCAGCGAGAACTCGGCCGCGACGAAGACTCCGCAGGCGATGCAGAGCAGCAGTGCCACGACGAGCAGGAGCACCTCGGTCATCGGTCGATCACCTCCGTCCCATGATCGGCCAGGAGGAGGGGGACCGCGCGGTGTCGCGGACGCTTGTGTCGGGGACTGGGAGGCTCGCCCATGGGCGGACGCTCACACCTTTCACTCAAGAGGGACCTTTGCACACATGGTAAAGGACGGGCAAAGAGAACGGATCATTCTTTTGGCGGCGCGCGGCCGGATGATGGGATCCGGATATGAGTGATCTTCAGATCGGACCCGCCTCGGGCGCCGACCTCGGCGCCGTGCTGGACTTCTGGAAGGCCGCCGCCGAAGGAACGAGTATCAGCGACGACCTCGCCGGGGTCGAGCGCCTCCACGCCCGCGATCCGCAGTCGCTGCTGCTCGCGCGCCGCGACGGAGAGCTCGTCGGCACGGTGATCGCGGGGTTCGACGGCTGGCGCTGTCACCTGTACCGGCTCGCGGTGCACCCCGGCCACCGTCGCCAGGGGATCGGGACCGCGCTGCTGGCCGCCGCAGAGGAGCGGTTCGTGGCGCTCGGCGGGCGGCGGGCGGACGCGATGGTGCTCGTCCGCAACGAGCGGGCCCACCTGACCTGGGAGGCCGCGGGCTACGGGCCCCAGGACCAGTGGAAGCGCTGGGTCAAGCCACTCGGCGGGCCGACCCGATGACGCAGTAGGAGGTCGGCAGGGCCGGACCGCGTGCGGGCAGCCGCAGGCGGCGGTGCGAGACGATCCGGAAACCGGCGGCCTCGATGGCGGCGAGCGGGTCGCGCGCGGTGTGACAGCCGCCGAAGAGGTGGGGCCAGACGGTCCGGTCCAGGGTGCGCTGGACGGCCGCCATGGCGGGGCCGGGCGCGCGACCGTGCTCGAAGAAGCGCAGCTCGGCGTCGGGACGCAGGACGCGGTGCAGTTCGGCGAGGGAGCGGGGCAGGTCCCGTACGGTGCACAGCACCAGCGAGGCGACGGCTGCGTCGAAGGCCTCGCTCTTGACCGGGAGGGCTTCGGCGGCACCGGGTACGACGTCCACGGGGACCTCGCAGCGGAGCGCGGCGGAGGACGCGAGGCGGCGGAGGGTGCGCTCCGGTTCGACGGCGACGACCTCGGAGACGGCGCGGGGGTAGTGCGGGAAGTTCAGGCCGTTGCCGGCGCCGATCTCGATGACGCGGCCGGAGACGCCGTGCAGCAGCTCGCGGCGGAGGGGGGCGATGCCGGCGCGGGTCTCGGCGGCTTGGCTGGCGCGGGCGTAGAAGCGGGCGAAGACCGGGTGGTGGACGGGGTCGTGGGGCGGGGTGGGGCGGGGGCGCGGCATGACGGACCTCCCGGGGGCGGATGGTGCAGTACCTTCAGCGTGCCCGGTCGGCGGGGCCTCATCCCTTGCGGTCCGAACGCCGGGGCTCGGCCACGGGGCCCGCGCCTCTGACGCCGGCGGGGCGGAAAGATCGGGGCTCCGCCCCGGACCCCGCGCCTCAAACGCCGGCGAGGCTGGATTGTGCGGCGGGGGTGCATTGCGCGGCGGGCGTGAAGGATCGGGGCTCCGCCCCGGACCCCGCGCCTGAAGCGTCGGCTGAGCTGAAAGAACGGGGCTCCGCCCCGGACCCGCGCCTCAAACGCCGGCGAGGCTGGATTGTGCCGGCGGGGCTGCGAGGTCCGGGTTGGGTGCCCGGACCTCGTGCCTCGGGCTTGCCGGGGGTCAGGCGGTCGTGAGCATGTAGGCCGGGGGGGACCAGGTGGTGAGGAAGGATTGCGCCGACCAGGTGCCCGAGAGGGGTGGGGCCAGCCAGGTGGGGGCCGATGCGCGGAACTCGTCGGGGGAGAGGGTGCCCGAGCCCTCGGGGATCGCTCCCAGCAGGGGCAGGTCCGAGGACTTCGGGAGGTCCGCCAGGTTGCAGCGGGCCGCCAGGTCCGGGTTCCGTGGCCAGCTGCCGACGACCACGCCCAGCGGGGTCAGGTCGCGGGCCCGCAGTGCCTCCGCCGTGAGGGTGGTGGAGTTGAGGGTTCCGAGGCCGGCCTGGGCGACGATCACGGTCGGCGCGCCGAGCAGTCGGGCCGCGTCGGCCAGGGTGTTGCCCTCGTCGTCGAAGTGGACCAACAGCCCGCCCGCACCCTCCACGAGGACCAGGTCGTGCGCCTCGGACAACTGCCGCGCGGCCTCCGCGATCTCCGCCGGGGAGAGGGCCGGCAGCCCGGCGCGGCGGGCCGCCGTGTTCGGGGCCAAGGGCTCCGGATAGCGGGTCAGTTCCACCGCGGTGACCGCGGAGCCGGCCAGGCGCACCGCCTCCGCGGCGTCCCCCGGCTCCTGCGGACCGACGCCCGTCTGCGCGGGCTTGAGCACCGCCACCGAGCGGCCGGCCGCCAGCGCGGCGGCCGCGATCGCCGACGTGACCACCGTCTTGCCGATTTCGGTGCCCGTCCCGGACACCATCACTACGGACATCTCAGCCTTCCTGCGCCGCCGCGCACACCGCACGGCAGATACGGGTCACATCCGCCTCGCCGGTGACGAACGGCGGCATCACATAGATCAGGTCCCGGAAGGGGCGCAGCCACACGCCCTCGCGCACCGCCGCCCGGGTCGCGGCCGCCACGTCGACCTCGTGGTCCAGCTGCACCACGCCGATGGCGCCCAGGACGCGTACGTCCCGCACACCGGGGATGTCGGCCGCGGCCGCCAGGCCTTCGCGCAGCCCCGCCTCGATCCGCTTGACGTCGGTCGCCCAGTCCTGCCCGAGGAGGAGGTCGATCGAGGCGAGCGCCACCGCCGAGGCGAGCGGGTTGCCCATGAAGGTCGGCCCGTGCGCGAGGACGGGCACCTCGCCCTGAGAGATCCCGTCGGCGACCCGTTCCGTGCACAGGGTCGCCGCGAGGGTGAGGTAGCCACCGGTCAGCGACTTGCCCAGGCACATCACGTCCGGGGTGATCCCGGCGTGGTCCGCGGCGAAGAGCGCGCCGGTCCGGCCGAAGCCCGTCGCGATCTCGTCCAGGATGAGGAGGACGCCGTACTCGTCGCACAGCTCGCGCAGCACCCGGAGGTGGGCGGGGTGGTGGAAGCGCATCCCGCCCGCGCCCTGAACCACCGGCTCCACGATGACGGCGGCCAGCTCGTCGGCGTGCGCGGCGATCAGGGACCGCAGGTGGTCGGCGTACGCCGGGTCCACGGGCGTGTCGAAACCGCCGGGCGGCGCGTCCGCGAAGACCTGCCGCGGCAGGTGACCCTGCCACAGCTCGTGCATGCCGCCCTCGGGGTCGCAGACGGCCATCGGCTGCCAGGTGTCCCCGTGGTACCCGCCGCGCCAGGTCAGCAGCCGGGTCTTGCCCGTCCGACCCAACGAACGCCAGTACTGCAGGCACATCTTGACCGCGACCTCGACGGACACCGAGCCCGAGTCGCAGAGGAAGACGTGCTCCAGCCCCGGCGGGGTGATCTCGACGAGCTTCGTGGCGAGCCGGACGGCGGGCTCATGGGTGAGCCCGCCGAACATCACGTGCGACATGCGGCCCAGCTGCGTGGTCACGGCCTCGTTGAGCACCGGGTGGTTGTAGCCGTGGATGGCCGACCACCAGGAGGACATGCCGTCGACCAGCTCCTCGTGGCCCTCCCCCTGGGAGGGCTCGGCCAGGCGCAGCCGCACCCCCGAGGCGGAGGCGATGACCAGCGGCTCCTGCCGGCCGGGCATCGGACCGTACGGGTGCCAGACGTGCTGGCGGTCCAGCGCGAGCAGTTCCGCGCCGGACGACGGCGCGTCGAGCGGGTGGAGCCGGTCAGGCATTGGGAGCGATGTCCGTTCCCGCGCCGCGACGGCGTACGGCCACCAGCTCCGGCCGGACCTCGCCGGCCTCGGCCTGGGCCGGTACGGGCTGGGCCTCCGCCGGCCCGTGCCCGGAGCAGCCGCCGCACGCCGAGCCGCAGCCCGCCGCCTGGGAGTCGTCGGCCGGGGCCGCCCCCGAACCGCAGACCGAGGCGCCGCCGTTCGAGCCGCAGCCCCCGCCGGCGGCCGCGGCCGCCGCGTCGGAGCGGTGCGCGGGAAGGGTCGACGTACCGGCGCCCTCCACCTCGAAACCGGCGTCCGCGATCATGTCGAGGTCGGCCTGACCGGCCTGGCCCTCACTGGTCAGGTAGTCGCCCAGGAAGATCGAGTTGACCACGTGCAGGGCCAGCGGCTGCAGCGAGCGCAGGTGCACCTCGCGGCCGCCGGCGAGGCGGACCTCGACGTCGGGGCAGACGAACCGCGCCATCGCCAGGATCCGCAGGCAGCGCTGCGGGGTGAGGTTCCACTCCTTGGCCAGCGGGGTGCCCTCGAAGGGGATCAGGAAGTTGACCGGGACCGAGTCCGCGTCCAGCTCGCGCAGCGAGAAGACGACGTCGACCAGGTCCTCGTCGGTCTCGCCCATGCCCGCGATCAGACCGGAGCACGCGGACAGGCCGGCGGCGTGCGCCTTTTGTACGGTGTCGACCCGGTCCGCGTAGGTGTGGGTCTTGGTGATCGCCCCGTACGTCGCCTCGGACGTGTTGAGGTTGTGGTTGTAGGCATCCGCGCCCGCGTCGCGCAGCCGCTCCGCCTGGCCGTCCGAGAGCAGGCCGAGGCACGCGCAGACCTCGACGCCCTCGTTCTGCTCCTTGATCGCCTCGATGGTCTTGCCGACCCGGTCCACGTCCCGGTCCGTCGGACCGCGGCCGCTCGCGACCAGGCAGACCCGCTTCGCGCCGCCCGCGACACCGGCGGCGGCGGCCTGGGAGGCCTCTTCCGGCTTCAGCCACGTGTACTTGAGGATCTCGGCCTTCGACCCCAGGCGCTGGGAGCAGTACGAGCAGTCCTCCGGGCACAGGCCCGACTTCAGGTTGACCAGGTAGTTCAGCTTGACCCGACGCCCGAACCACTGGCGGCGCACCTTGCCGGCCGCGGCCACCACGTCGAGCAGTTCGTCGTCAGAAGTCGCCAGTACGGCGAGTGCTTCTTCGCGGGTCGGCAGCTCGCGCCGCAGCCCCTTGTCCACCAGGGTGTTCAGCAGGTCCATGCCTCCGATCCTGGACCACAGCACCCATCCCGGCCAAGGAGAGATCGCACAACATGGCCGGATGGGTGTGTGTGTATCACCACACCTGGCGCACAAGTCACGGCGGCTAGGGTCGGGCAGGTCTGTGGACTGCCGACAAAACACGAGGACATGCCGATGCCCCAGCACACCCCCGAGCCCGAGGATGTCTTCGCCTGGATCGATGCCGCGGAGAGCGCGCGGGAACAGGCGGGGCTGGTCCGCACGCTCCGCCCGCGGCCGCCGGTGTCGCCGCTCCTGGACCTCGCGAGCAACGACTACCTCGGCCTGTCCCGGCATCCCGAGACGATCCGCGGGGCACGGGAGGCGGCCGAGCGCTGGGGCGCCGGAGCCACCGGTTCCCGTCTGGTGACGGGTACGACCGAGCTGCACGCGGAGCTGGAGCGGGAGCTCGCCGACTTCTGCGGCTTCGAGGCCGCGCTGGTCCTCTCCTCCGGGTACGCGGCCAACCTCGCCGCCGTCACCGCGCTCGGCGACTGGGGGACGCTGGTCGTCTCCGACGCCGGGAACCACGCCTCGATCGTCGACGGCTGCCGGCTCTCGCGCGCCGAGACAGCCGTGATCCCGCACTCCGACCCGGACACCGCGCGCAAGACGCTCGCCGCGCACGACGGCCGGGCGCTGCTGGTCAGCGACTCGGTGTTCTCCGTGGACGGGGACGCCGCCCCGCTCGCCGGGTACGCCGCCGCCTGCCGCGACGAGGGCGCGGCCCTGATCGTGGACGACGCCCACGGACTGGGCGTGCTCGGCGAGGGCGGCCGCGGCGCGCTGCACGCCGCCGGGCTCGCGGGCGCGCCCTACGTGGTCGCGACGCTGACCCTCTCGAAGTCCCTGGGCAGCCAGGGCGGAGCCGTCCTCGGTCCGGCCAAGGTGATCAGGCACCTGGTCAACACGGCGCGCACCTTCATCTTCGACACCGGGCTGGCCCCGGCCGCCGCGGGCGCGGCGCTGGCGAGCCTGCGCCTGCTCCGGCGGGAACCGGAGCGGGCGGGCCGCGCCCGCGAGGTGGCCGACCGGCTGTACGGGCGGCTCACCGCGTCCGGCCTGACCGCGGCCCGGCCGGACGCGGCCGTGGTGTCGGTACGGGCCCCGTCGGCGTCGGCGGCACTGCGCTGGGCCGCCGACTGCCGCGAGGCAGGTCTGTCCGTGGGGTGCTTCCGCCCGCCGTCGGTGCCGGACGGCATCTCCCGGCTGCGGCTGACCGCCCGGGCCGATCTCACGGGGGAGGAGATCGACCGGGCGGTCGGGACGATCCTTCGGACCGCGCCCGCCGGAGCCACGGAACGCTAGGCCGTCTCGGGCGGAGCTACGCGTGCGCGTCCGCCCGTACGGAGGCGAGGAAGCCGTCCCAGGCCGGCCCGGTGAAGAGCACGGCCGGGCCGTCCGCCCGCTTGGAGTCGCGGACGGCCAGCAGGCCGCCGCTGAGGGCGGCCGCTTCCACGCAGTTGTTCATTCCGGTGCTGCGGCTGCTCCGCCGCCACCGCGCGCTGATCAGAAGTCCGCCGCTGGATAAGGGGGTTGCGGACACGGGGGTGCCTCCTTACGCGTCGTCAGCAAGGCTGCTGATGAGATCCGACGAGTCCTGGGGCGGGAGGGCGTGTTCCTGGATGGTGCGGAACGCGGCGCTGTACGCCTCTAGGTCTTCCTTCCGCTCCAGATAGAGGCTACTCGTCAAATGGTCGAGTACCACCACATCCAGATCAGCGATGTCCGGAAATGAAAAAATCACGAACGGTCCTGTCAGGCCGAGATGGCCGCCGACGCTGAACGGCAGGACCTGCAGGCACACTTGGGGCAGCCGGGCCACCTCCACCAGGTGCCGCAACTGCTCGGCCATCACCCCGGGCCCGCCGATCTGCCGGCGCAGCACCGCCTCGTCCAGGACCGCGCTCAGCTCCAGCGGCGGATCGGCCCGCAGCACCGACTGCCGCGCCAGCCGTACGTCGACCAGCGCGTCCACCTTCGGCTCCGGCAGCCCGCCCAGCGCGGCCCGGGTCACCGCCCGCGCGTACCCGGAGGTCTGCAGCAGCCCGGGCACCACGGACAGTTCCACGGTGCGGGCCGACCGGGCGCCCGCCTCCAGGCTGATGAAGTCCCGGTACTCCTGCGGCAGCAGCCCCCGGTAGTCGTGCCACCACTGGCGGCCCCGCCCGGTGTCACCGGCCGGACCGGGGCCGGCGGCCGAGGCCGACAGGGCCTCCAGCAGGGCGCGCTGCTGCGGGCTCACGACCTCCCCGTAGACGTCGAGGAGCAGCCGGATGTCCTCCGGTTTCACGCCGCTGCGGCCTGTCTCGATGCGGCTGATTTTCGACTGGTGCCATCCCATGATCCGGGCGGCCTCACCACTCGTGAGTCCGGACCGGTCACGCAGGGCACGCAGTTCCTCGCCGAGCTTGCGCCGACGCACCGCGGGACCGTGCTGCACACCCGCCTCCCTTCCACCGGCACAGCTCGCACCAGTCTGCCGTCCAAATACGCTCTTCCGTAGCAGAGTTCACCGCATCGAGCGACAGATATATGCAGATCTTTGGGGAACGGCAGGTGCGGCGGCACGATGGGTGGCACTCTGGCGTCCAGCACAGATCCGGGGCGGTTCCGCCCCGGTGGGAAAGGGACCGTCGCCATGGCAGACCACCAGGAAGCATCCGTCACTCTGCCGAGCGATCCCGCCTCGGTCGCCGCCGCCCGCCGCTACGTGGCGGACGTGCTGAGCGAATGGGGACTCCCCGAAGACGCCGAGACCGCGGACAGCGTCCGGCTGATCGTCTCGGAGCTCGCCACCAACGCCGTACAGCACACTTTCGGCCAGTCGCCCACCTTCACCGTCGACATCCGGCTGGAGCGTCAGGAGTGGCTGCGCGTCGGGGTGACCGACAGCCACCCGCGCTGGCCCAAGCGGCTCCCGGCCGCCGTCCAGCAGGACAACGGCCGGGGCATGGTCATCATCCGCTGGCTCGCCGCGGAGGCGGGCGGCCGGCTGTCGGTCACGCCGACCGAGGAGGGGGGCAAGACGGTGTGGATCGCGCTGCCCTGGGCCGTCGGAGCGCCGACGGCGGCGCGGAGCGCGACCGGCTGCTGACCGGGCTCAGGCGGTGCCGCGTTCCACCGCGCTGCGCTCGATGCACAGTTCGTTGCCCTCGGGGTCGGCGAGCACGACCCAGCCCATGACGCCGTCCTCGTCGCGGCGGTCGTCCACGAGCTTCGCGCCGAGCCCGATCAGCCGCTCGACGGTCTCGTCCCGGGTGCCGGTGGGCGGCTCGATGTCCAGGTGGACCCGGTTCTTGACGGACTTGGCGTCCGGCACCCGGATGAACAGCAGTCCGGGCACCCCGGGCCGCCCCGGCTCCAGCAGGACCTCGTCGTCCCCCTCCACGTCGTCGGGGTGGATGGGGAAGCCGGTCACCGCGGACCAGAACTCGGCGACCCGGTAGGGGTCGAGGGCGTCGAAGGTGATGTGGCGGACGGGGTTGACGAACATGTGTCTCCTCGGTGGGGAGCCCGCATGCGAATCCGTATACGGAACCGGGTTCCTGAGGCAGCGGAGTTGAACCGGGTGCCTGCCCGAAACGTGGGTTAACGCAGCGGAAAAGCGCGGGCCCTAGCGTGGCGGCCACGTTCGACCGCCAATGATCACCCATGATCCGGTAAAGCGGCGGTGGTCGGGACGGAAAGCCTTCTCCTGCGTTGGGCAAGACATGCTTGGCTCGGATATGTGCAGGTCAACAAAGTGTTGAAGGCGGCTAGGGTCGCTCCGGCGCGCTGTTGATCTTGTCCCGGAAACTTGGTGATGACGAGTGCATCTGACACCGCACGAGCAGGAGAGACTGCTCATCCACGTGGCCGCGGACGTGGCCGAGAGGCGAAGGGCGCGCGGGGTCCGCCTCAACCACCCCGAGTCGATCGCCCTGATCACGTCCCACATCCTCGAAGGGGCCCGCGACGGGCGGACCGTGGCCGAGCTGATGGCCTCCGGCCGCACCGTCCTGCGCCGCGAGGACGTCATGGAGGGGATCCCCGAGATGATCCACGACGTCCAGGTCGAGGCGACCTTCCCGGACGGCACCAAGCTCGTCACGGTCCACGACCCCATCGTCTGAAGAGGAGTGCCCGCATGATCCCCGGCGAGATCGCCTACGGGGACGGTCCGGTGCGCCTCAACGAGGGCCGCCCCGTCACCCGCCTCACCGTGCTCAACGCCGCCGACCGCCCGGTCCAGGTCGGCTCCCACTACCACTTCGCCGAGGCCAATCCCGGCCTCGACTTCGACCGCGCCGCCGCCCGCGGGCTCCGCCTCAACATCGCCGCCGGCACGGCCGTCCGCTTCGAGCCGGGCATCCCGGTCGCGGTGGAACTCGTACCGCTGGGGGGCCTGCGCACCGTACCGGGACTGCGCGGGGAGACCGGAGGGCCGCTCGATGGCTGAGATCTCCCGCCAGGTGTACGCCGACCTCTTCGGGCCGACCGCCGGGGACCGGATCCGGCTCGCCGACACGGACCTGTTCGTCGAGATCGAGGAGGACCTCAGCGGCGGACCCGGCCGGGCCGGGGACGAGGCCGTCTTCGGCGGCGGCAAGGTGATCCGCGAATCCATGGGCCAGGCCCGCACCACCCGGGCGGAGGGCGCCCCCGACACCGTGATCACCGGCGTCGTCGTCCTCGACCACTGGGGCATCGTCAAGGCCGACCTCGGCATCCGCGACGGCCGGATCTGCGGCATCGGCAAGGCCGGCAACCCCGACACCATGGACGGGGTCGACCCGGCACTCGTCATCGGCCCCGAGACCGAGATCATCGCGGGCAACGGGAAGATCGTCACCGCCGGCGCCATCGACGCCCACGTGCACTTCATCTCCCCGACGATCATCGAGACGGCGCTGGCCTCCGGGATCACCACCCTCGTCGGCGGGGGCACCGGACCGGCCGAGGGCACCAAGGCCACCACCGTCACGCCCGGACCCTGGCACCTGGCCCGGATGTTCGCGGCACTGGAGGCCTACCCGGTCAACATCGGCCTCCTCGGCAAGGGCAACACCATGTCCCGCGAGGCCATGCACTCCCAACTGCGCGGCGGCGCCCTCGGATTCAAGATCCACGAGGACTGGGGGTCCACCCCGGCCGTCATCGACGCCTGCCTGAGCGTCTGCGACGAGACCGGCGCCCAGGTCGCCATCCACACCGACACCCTCAACGAGGCCGGCTTCGTCGACGACACCCTCGCGGCCATCGCGGGACGGACCATCCACTCGTACCACACCGAAGGCGCGGGCGGCGGCCACGCCCCCGACATCATCACCGTGGTCTCCGAGCCCAACATCCTGCCGAGCTCCACCAACCCCACCCGGCCGCACACCGTCAACACCGTCGAGGAACACCTCGACATGCTGATGGTCTGCCACCACCTCAACCCGGCCGTCCCCGAGGACCTCGCCTTCGCCGAATCCCGCATCCGGCCCTCGACCATCGCCGCCGAGGACGTCCTGCACGACCTCGGGGCCATCTCCATCATCTCCTCCGACTCCCAGGCCATGGGCCGGGTCGGCGAGGTCGTGCTGCGCACCTGGCAGACCGCCCACGTGATGAAGAAGCGGCGCGGCTTCCTCCCCGGCGACGGACCCGCCGACAACCAGCGGGCCCGCCGCTACGTCGCGAAGTACACGATCAACCCCGCCGTGGCCCAGGGGCTCGCCCGCGAGATCGGCTCGGTCGAGACCGGCAAACTCGCCGACCTGGTCCTGTGGAACCCGGCCTTCTTCGGCGTCAAGCCCGAACTCGTCATCAAGGGCGGCCAGATCGCCTACGCGCAGATGGGCGACGCCAACGCCTCCATCCCCACCCCGCAGCCCGTCATGCCCCGCCCGATGTTCGGCAGCCACGGGCGCGCCCCCGCCCTGAACTCGCTGAACTTCACCGCTCAGGCCGCCCTCGACCACGGACTGCCCGAACGCCTCGGACTCGCAAAGCAGTTCACCGCCATCGAGAGCACCCGCAAGGTGGGCAAGGCCGACATGCGCAACAACGACGCCATGCCGAGGGTCAAGGTCGACGCCGACACCTTCACGGTCACCATCGACGGGGAAGTCGTCGAACCGGCACCCGCGGCGGAACTGCCCATGGCCCAGCGGTACTTCCTCTTCTGATGGGGCACAGCCTGATGAGAGGCCTCCTGCCGTGAGCCTCGCCGCCCTGCTCGTCCTCGCGGACGGCCGTTTCCCCGCCGGTGGGCACGCCCACTCCGGCGGGGCCGAGGCCGCCTGCAAAGCGGGCCGCATCCACGACGCGGCCACCCTGGAGGAGTTCTGCCGGGGCCGGCTGCACACCGCCGGACTCACCGCGGCCGCGCTGGCGGCGGCCGCCGCCCTCGGGCTCGACCCGGCGGAACTCGACGCGGCCGCCGACGCCCGCACCCCCTCACCCGCCCTGCGCACCGCGGCCCGCAGGCTCGGGCGGCAGCTGCTGCGCGCCGCCCGGGCCACCTGGCCCGCACCCGAACTGGAGGCACTGGCAGCCGCCTTCCCGCGCGGCGCCCACCAGCCCGTGGTGCTCGGCGTCACCGCCCGGGCGGCCGGGCTCGGGCCGCTCGACGCCGCGCACGTGGCGGCGTACGAGAGCGTCGGCGGGCCCGCGACCGCGACCGTACGGCTGCTGGGCCTGGACCCCTTCGAGGCGAGCGGGGTCCTGGCCCGGCTCGCCCCCGAGCTCGACGCGGTCTCCGCCCGGGCGGCCGGGGCCGCGCTGCGGGCCCGCGACGAAGGGCCGGAGGCGCTGCCCGCGGCCTCCTCGCCGCTGCTGGACATCTCGGCGGAGATCCATGCCGACTGGCCGGTACGCCTGTTCGCTTCCTGACCCACCGAAGGAGACCCCCCATGCACCTCGACCACGCCGTGACCTACCCCCACCGGCACACCCACAGCGCCGCCCCGCTGCGCGCCGACGGCACCCGGCGCGCCCTGCGCATCGGACTCGGCGGACCCGTCGGCTCCGGCAAGACCGCCACCGTGGCGGCCCTGTGCCGCGCGCTGCGCACCGAACTGTCCATGGCCGTCGTCACCAACGACATCTACACCCGCGAGGACGCCGAGTTCCTGCTCCGCGAGGCCGTCCTGCCGCCCGAGCGGATCACCGCCGTCGAGACCGGAGCCTGCCCGCACACCGCCATCCGCGACGACATCTCCGCCAACCTGGAGGCCGTCGAGGAACTGGAGGACACCTTCCGCGAGCACGGCCGACTGGACCTGATCCTCGTCGAGTCCGGCGGGGACAACCTCACCGCCACCTTCTCCCGCGGCCTCGTCGACGCCCAGATCTTCGTCATCGACGTGGCCGGCGGGGACGACATCCCCCGCAAGGGCGGCCCCGGCGTCACCACCGCCGACCTCCTCGTCGTGAACAAGACCGACCTCGCCCCGTACGTCGGCTCCGACCTCGGCCGGATGGCGCGCGACGCCGCCGAGCAGCGCGGTGAACTGCCCGTCGCCTTCCAGTCGCTGCGCGGTCCCGAAGGGGTGGCCCCGGTGGCCGCCTGGGTGCGCGAGCGGATCGCCGCCTGGGCCGTACGGTGACCAGCGCGCCCCCCCTCTCCCCGCCCCGGGTCCCCCCGCGCTCCGGCCCCGTGCCCGCGTCGGGCCTGCGGGCCACCGCCCGCATCCACGCCGTGGCCGACGGGCGGGGCGGCACCGCCCTGCCGGTGCTGGCCGGCGAGGGGCCGCTCGCGCTGCGCCGCACCCGCGGGTCCGGGGCCGAGGCCCGGGTCATGCTGGTCGGTGCGATGAGCGCGCCGCTGGGCGGGGACCACCTCACCGTCGAGGCCGCCGCCGGGCCCGGCGCGCGCCTCGCCCTCGCCTCGGCGGCGGCCACCCTGGCACTGCCCGGCCGGGGCGGCGAACCCGCGCGGTACGACGTACGCCTGACCCTGGAGGAGGGGGCGTCGGTGCGGTGGCTGCCGGAGCCGCTGGTCTCGGTGCGCGGCAGCGAACTGCGGGTGCGCACCCGGATCGCGCTGGCCCCCACCGCCCGGCTGCTGCTGCGCGAGGAGCAGGTGCTCGGACGCGCGGGGGAGGCCCCGGGCCTGCTGAGCAGCCGGCTCACCGTCACCCGCGGCGGGCGTCCGCTGCTGGACCAGGAGCTCGCCTGCGGGCCCGGTGCGCCCGGCGGCTGGGACGGTCCGGCGGGCCTGGCCGGACACCGGGCGCTCGGCCAGCTCCTCGTCGTGGACCCCGACTTCGCCGAGCATCCGCCCGCGGCCCGGGTGTTGGGGGAGTGCGCGGTGGTGACGCCGCTGGCCGGGCCGGCCCTCCTCGTGACGGCCCTGGCCCCGGACGCCCTGCTGGTGCGCGAACGGCTCGACGAGGCCTGCCGTACCTACGGGTGGTGAAAGCGGGACGCAACAGGCACCGCTCAGCGGTACACGCCTTTCCGGTTATCGGGTTGGCAAAGAAGTCGATCCGGCCCTGTCGCCGGGTCCCGGTCAGAGGACAGGATCCCCCTGCACGCCGACGACCGAACCCGACCAACCCGGCCGCCCACGGCGGCACCTGACGCAGGGGGAACAACCACGTGATACGCAACGCGGCGCTGGGGAGCGCCGCCACACTGATCACCGGCACGCTGGCGGCGGGCCTGATGCTCGCGCCGTCCGCGACCGCGGCCTCGGCCGGCCGCGACAACGGGGCCGCGGAGGCGGTCGGCGTCCAGATCGCCGCCGCCCGCGCCGCCCGTACCGGGATCGACTGGAAGGACTGCCCGGCGGACTGGGGCTTCGAGAAGCCCATCCAGTGCGGCTGGGTGAAGGTCCCCCTCGACTACACGAAGCCGTTCGGCAAGACGATCGAGCTCGCCGTCGACCGGATCGGCAGCACGGGAACCAAGGAGGAGCGCCAGGGCGCCCTCGTCTACAACCCCGGCGGCCCCGGCGGCTCCGGCATGCGCTTCCCGCGCCGGGTCACCACCAAGAGCCCGCTGTGGGTCAATGCCTCCAAGGCGTACGACTTCGTCGGCTTCGACCCGCGCGGCGTCGGCCACTCGGCGCCCATCTCCTGCATCGACCCGCAGGAGTTCGTCAAGGCCCCCAAGGCCGACCCGGTCCCGGACTCCGAGGCCGACAAGCGCGCCCAGCGCAAGCTCGCCGCCGAGTACGCGGACGGCTGCAAGGAGCGCAGCGGCGAGATGCTGCCGCACATGACCACGCCGAACACCGCGCGCGACCTCGACGTCATCCGCGCCGCCCTCGGCGAGCAGAAGCTGAACTACCTCGGCGTCTCCTACGGCACCTATCTGGGCGGGGTCTACGCGACCCTCTTCCCGACCCACGTGCGCCGCATGATCGTCGACAGCGTGGTCGACCCCGACACGGACAACATCTGGTACGAGGCCAACCTCGGCCAGGACGTGGCCTTCCAGACCCGCTGGAACGACTGGCAGGACTGGGTCGCCAAGAACGACGCCTCCTTCCACCTCGGCACCACGCGCGCCCAGGTCGAGGAGCGCTACCAGAAGCTGCGCGCCAAGGCCAAGGCCAACCCGCTCGGCGGGGTCGTCGGCCCGGCCGAGCTGATCGGCTTCTTCCAGGGCGCCCCGTACTACGACTCCTCCTGGGTGCCCGTCGCCCAGACCTGGGCCGCGTACGAGGCGGGTGACGAGCAGGCGCTCGTCGACGCCATCGCCCCGGACCTGTCGGACACCAAGGGCAACGCGGCCTCGGAGAACGGCAACGCCGTCTACACCGCGGTCGAGTGCGCCGACGCCAAGTGGCCCACCAGTTGGGCCAAGTGGGACCGGGACAACAGCAAGCTGCACCAGAAGTACCCGTTCCTCACCTGGTCCAACGCCTGGATGAACCTGCCCTGCGCGACCTGGAAGTCCAAGCAGAGCACCCCGATCGAGGTCGGCGCCAAGCGCGGCCTGCCGCCGGTCCTGATCGTCCAGTCCGAGCGTGACGCGGCGACCCCCTACCAGGGCGCCGTCTCCCTGCACAAGCGACTGGCCGGCTCGCGCCTGATCACCGAGCAGAACGCCGGCTCGCACGGTGTCACCAGCCTGGTGAACCCCTGCATCAACACCCGGGTAGACACCTACCTGCTCACCGGCAAGGTCGATGCCAAGGACGTGAAGTGCGCTCCGCACGCCACTCCGGTCGCCCCGGCCCCGGCCGCCGCGAAGTCGCTGACGGCGCAGGCGCCGGCCGCGGACCTGCCGGCGCGTGAGGAGCTCCCGGCGGTCCGCTAGCCGGAGCGGTCGTGGAACGGGAGGAGGCTCAGCGCGAGGTGCGCCGGGCCTTCTTCCGTTCCGCCTCCTCCTCGGCCTTCACCTCGGCCGCGTACCGGTCGACGTACTCCTGGCCGGACAGTTCGAGGATGGCGTACATGATCTCGTCGGTGACCGCCCGCAGGATCGCCCGCTCGCCCTCCATGCCGGCGTACCGGGAGAAGTCCAGCGGCCGGCCGAAGCGGATGGTGACCCGCCGGATGTTCGGGATCTTCTGCCCGGGCGGCTGGATCTCGAAGGTGCCCACCATCGCGCAGGGGATCACGGGCACCCCGGCGCCCAGGGCCATCGCGGCCACGCCCACCTTCCCCTTGTAGAGCCGCCCGTCGTGCGAGCGCGTGCCCTCCGGGTAGATGCCGAGCAGCTCGTCCTTGGCCAGCACCGCCAGCCCCTCGCGCAGCGCCGCCTGTCCGGCGTTCTTGCCGGACCGGTCCACCGGGATCTGCCCGGCGCTGCGGAAGAAGAAGGCGGTGAGGCGGCCCTTGACGCCGGGGCCGGTGAAGTACTCGGCCTTCGCGAGGAAGGTGATCCGCCGCTTGAGGATCGCGGGCATCAGGAAGTGGTCGGAGAAGGACAGGTGGTTGCCCGCCACGATCGCGGCACCCTCCGCCGGGATGTTCTCCAGGCCCTCGATCCGGGGCCGGAACAGCAGCCTCAGCAGAGGACCGATCAGCACGTGCTTGAGCAAGTGGTAGAACACCAGGCCGCTCCCGTCGATATCCCGTTGTCACCGCCAGTTTACGGACGGTGAGTCGCGGGCCGGAGGGGGCGGTGGGAACCAACCTCAGACATTGCGCGAGGCGGCCATCCCGGCGGTCAGGAGCCCCAGCACCACCCAGCCGAACCACAGCCAGCCGTTGCTGCCGAGGGCCACGGAGTACGTGGCGACGGCCACCAGTGCGGCGAAGGTCATGACGGCCATCGCCTTAACGGATCCGGTCATGCCCCATGGTCGCGCGCGACAGGGCCGTTCCGCTACTGGCCACGCGCTTGGAGCGAGGCGAGATACGAGTTGTACGCCTCCAGCTCCTTGTCGCCGTTGCGGTCCTCGGCCCGGTCGGAGCGCCTCGCCGCCCGCTGCTCGGAGTGGTACCACTGGTAGACCAGGGCGATCAGGACCAGCACCGAGGGGATCTCGCTGAAGGCCCAGGCGATGCCGCCGCCCCACTGCTGGTCGAGCAGCGGGTCGATGTCGAGGGAGGCCGCCGGGTTCGCGTACGTCTTGATCATGGGCTCGCTCGCCATCATCAGGGCGATGCCGAAGAAGGCGTGGAAGGGCATGCCCGCGAAGAGCTCCAGCATCCGCATCACGTAGCCGGGACGGTGCGGACCCGGGTCGATGCCCATGATCGGCCAGAAGAAGATGAGGCCGACGGCGAGGAAGTGGACCATCATCGCGATGTGCCCGGTGCGGCTCCCCATCAGGAAGTCGAAGAGCGGGGTGAAGTACAGGGCGTAGAGGCTCGCGATGAACATGGGGATGGTGAAGGCGGGGTGGGTGATCACCCGCATGTACCGGCTGTGCAGCAGCGCCAGCAGCAGCTCGCGCGGCCCCTTGTGGCCGCGTGCGGCGGGCGGCAGCGCGCGCAGCGCCAGGGTCACCGGGGCGCCCAGCAGAAGCAGGATCGGCGTGATCATGCTGATCACCATGTGCTGGACCATGTGCACGCTGAACATGACCATGCCGTAGTCGTTCAGCTTGGTGCACATCACCAGGACCACGGTCAGCACGCCTGCGGTGAAGGCGATCGTCCGGCCCAGCGGCCAGGCGTCCCCGCGCCGGCGCAGCCGCAGCACCCCCCACCCGTACAGGGCGAGTCCCGCCAGCGAGCCGATCAGGAAGAAGGCGTCGAAGGAGAACTCCAGCCCGCGTCCGAGAGTGAAGGGCGGCAGGTCCATGTTCATGTCCATGCCGTGCCCGCTGTGATCCATCTCTTCACTCCCTTGACCGTGGCGCCCCACCACAGTAGTGCCGCCCCCGTACGCTCCTGCGCGCGGGGGCGGCCGTATGGGGCATACGGTTACAGAACCGTCTGGGCCTCGTCGTAGCGGTCGGCCGGGACCGTCTTGAGGGTCGAGGTCGCCTCGGCGAGCGGCACCATCTGGATGTCCGTGCCGCGCAGCGCGGTCAGCATGCCGAACTCGCCGCGGTGCGCGGCCTCCACGGCGTGCCAGCCGAAGCGGGTGGCGAGCACCCGGTCGTACGCGGTGGGCGTGCCGCCGCGCTGGACGTGGCCCAGGATCACCGGCCGGGCCTCCTTGCCCAGGCGGTGCTCCAGCTCCACGGCGAGCCGGTTGCCGATGCCGGCGAACCGCTCGTGGCCGTACATGTCGACGCCGCCCTCCTCCAGGTCCATCGACCCGGGGCGCGGCTTGGCGCCCTCGGCGACCACGACGATCGCGAAGCGCTTGCCCGCGGAGAAGCGCTCGCCGACGATCGCCGTCAGCTCCTCGATGTCGAAGGGGCGCTCCGGTACGACGATCGCGTGCGCGCCCGCCGCCATGCCCGAGTGCAGGGCGATCCACCCGGTGTGGCGGCCCATGACCTCCACGACCATCACGCGCTGGTGGGACTCGGCGGTGGTCTTCAGACGGTCCAGGGCCTCCGTGGCCACGCCGACGGCGGTGTCGAAGCCGAAGGTGACGTCGGTGGAGGCGATGTCGTTGTCGATGGTCTTCGGGACGCCGACGATCGGCAGACCGGCCTGCGACAGCAGGTTCGCGGCCTTCAGGGTGCCCTCGCCGCCGATCGGGATGATCGCGTCGAGGCCGAGGTCGGCGACGTGCCCGCGGGCACGCTCCACGCCGTCGCGCAGGTGCGCGGGCTGGACCCGGGAGGAGCCGAGGATGGTGCCACCGCGGGCCAGGATGCCGGCGACGGCGTCGAGGTCGAGCTTGCGGTAGTCCGCCTCCAGGAGGCCCTTCCAGCCGTCGAGGAAGCCGATCACCTCGTCGCCGTGGTCGACGACGGCGCGGTGCACGACGGAGCGGATGACGGCGTTGAGGCCGGGGCAGTCGCCACCGGAAGTGAGCACACCAATGCGCATGGCAGGGAGAGACCTTTGCAACGTGGGCCGACGACCGGACCACGTCGTCCGGTTGGAACTACGGCCACCCTACAAGCGGTGGAGCAGTGGGCTGAACCATCCTCCACATGCTGGTCGTACTCGTCGTACGAAACCACGTCGGCCCGGTCCCCCCTAGGGAAAACCGGGCCGAACACATGATGACGGGGCCGCCCCGATGAGCGGTCCGCCGGGCGCTACGCGGGCTGCGTCGCGGCGGCGATGCGCTCCGCGCGCAGCGCCTCGTACCACCGGTCGTCTATGGCCGGCAGCGCGTTCACGTCGAGGGCCAGCTTCAGCAGCAGGTCCGCGATCTGCGGGTTGCGGGCCATCACGGGACCGTGCATGTAGGTGCCGAACACCGTGTCGTTGTACGCGCCTTCGGTGCCGTCACCGGTGCCGTTGCCGCGGCCCATCGTGACCCGGGCGAACGGCTTGGCCGTCGGGCCGAGGTGCGTGACGCCCTGGTGGTTCTCGAAGCCCGTCAGCTGCGGCAGACCCAGGCGCGGGTCGATGTCGGCGAGGACGTCGCCGACGCACCGCTCGCCCTCACCGCGCAGGGTGACGACGTCCAGCAGGCCGAGGCCCTCCTGGCGCTGGCCCTGGTCGTTGACGAACTCCTTGCCGAGGATCTGGTACCCGGCGCAGACGGAGAAGACGATCGCCCCGTTCGAGACGGCGCGCTCCAGACCGCCGTCGCGCAGCAGCCGCTCCGCGGCGAGGCGCTGCGGCCGGTCCTCGCCGCCACCGATCAGGTAGATGTCGCCCGAGGTGGGGATGGGCTGGTCGCTGCGCACGTCCACGCGCTGCACGTCCAGGCCGCGCTGGCGGGCCCGGCGCTCCACGACGAGGGCGTTGCCCTGGTCTCCGTACGTGCTGAGCAGGTCGGGGTAGACCCACACCAGACGCAGGCTGTTGTCGCTCATGCTCTTGTCCTCTGCGTTTCTGACGGGCCTAGTTGCCGACGCGGCGGCGGACGTCCTGGAAGGCGGTGTAGTTGGCGATCAGCTCGATCTGGCCGGGCGGCGCGAGCTGCACGGCCTCGTCGAGGGTCTCGCACACCCGGAAGTCCAGGCCCGCGACCTCGAGGCGGACCGCGAGGTCCAGCTTGCGGTCGCCGATCACGAAGATCGGGTGGCCGGCCAGGCGCGGGTAGTCCACGTCCCACAGCCAGGAGGTGTCCGTGCCGTCGGCGCCGCGCGCGTTCACCGAGAGGATCACCGGGGTCGGCGGCGGGTCGATCAGCGAAAACGTTTCGAGCCAGCCCGCCGGGTTCTTCGCGAGCAGCAGCCGCAGCTCACGGCCCTGGAAGGTCACGACGTCGTAGCGGCCGGCGACGGCCTGCACCTGGTACATCCGCTCCAGCGCGACCTGCGGCGGCACGCCGAAGACGGCGGCGACGGCGGCCGAGGTGGCGGCGTTGGCCTTGTTGGCGCGGCCGGGCAGCTGGAGGTGGATCGGCCAGGCCGAGCCGTGCGGGTCCAGCACGTGGTCCCCGGAGAGCACCCAGGTCGGCGTCGGGCGGCGGAAGCCGCACTCGCCGCAGAACCAGTCGTCGCCCGGGCGCTGCATGACACCGCCGCAGGAGGGGCACGACCAGGCGTCGTCCTTCCACTCCTGGCCGGCCGCGACCCACACCACGTTCTGCGAGGAGGAGGCGGACCACACGATGAGCGGGTCGTCGCAGTTCGCGACGATGACCGCCTTCGAGCCCTGGAGGCCCTCGCGCCACTTCTCCGCGAGCATGCGGGTCTCGGCGGCGCGGTCCAGCTGGTCGCGGGAGAGGTTGAGCAGGGCGATCACCTTGGGGGTGACGTCCCGGGCCACTCCGGCCAGGTACTTCTCGTCGAC
Organism: Streptomyces sp. NPDC048424; assembly: GCF_040651555.1. Classification (NCBI taxonomy): domain Bacteria; kingdom Bacillati; phylum Actinomycetota; class Actinomycetes; order Kitasatosporales; family Streptomycetaceae; genus Streptomyces; species Streptomyces sp. NPDC048424. The sequence continues at coordinate 101,785 of NZ_JBEZKE010000017.1, forward strand.
CTCGATGACGCCGTACTTGGCGTCCGAGCCGCCCGCCAGGGCCGAGGTGATGCCGGCCGGCATGTTGGCGCCGAGGGCGTTGGAGACGACCGGACCGCTGGCCCGCAGGGCCTCCGCGATCAGTCGGGTCGTCGTGGTCTTGCCGTTCGTCGCGGAGACGAGGACGACGTCGAGGTGTTGCGCCAGCGCGCCGAGAAGATCGGGGTCGAGTTTGAGTGCGACCTTGCCACCGATCACCGATCCGCTTCCGCGTCCCGCGGCCCGCGACACCGCCGCCGCGGCCTTGCCCGCCGTCACGGCCAGCTTGGCCCGCGGCGAAAGCGGCTCCGTGTTGCCTGCCATCGTCCCTTGTCCTCCTTGCGTCGGTCGGCCCCAGCCTATCCAGTACCGGCCGGAGCCTTGACCGCGGCGCCCCCGCCCCGCCGCGGATCTCCTCATATAGTCGCCCGTCGTAGGCTTACGGCCATGCGACAGCGCCCCATTCCCGGCACCACCGGACTCGTCCGCACCATGAGCCTGCTGGGTGCTCCGGTGCTCCACTCGGCCTGCGCGGAGGTCACCGAATTCGGCCCGGACCTCGACCGGCTGATCGAGGACATGTTCGCGACGATGTACGCCGCGGAGGGCGTCGGCCTCGCCGCGAACCAGATCGGCGTCGGACAGCGGGTCTTCGTCTACGACTGCCCCGACGACGAGGACGTCCGCCACGTCGGGCACATCGTCAACCCGAGGCTGGTCGAGGCCGACGGGGACGAGTTCCTCGGGCCCGAGGGCTGCCTGTCCCTGCCGGGGCTGGAGGCGGGGACCCCGCGGTTCGACCGGGCGGTCGTCGAGGGGGTCACCTCGGGCGGGGCGCCCGTGCGGATCGTTGGTACGGGGTTCTTCGCGCGCTGCCTGCAGCACGAGTGCGACCACCTCGACGGGACCGTGTACGCGGACCGCGTGACCGGGCTGCGGGCCCGTCGCCTGCGGCGTGCCATCCGCAAGGCCCCCTGGTCTGCCACCTAGCCGCGCAAACCCAGCCCCTCCGGCGGGTTTCCCGGGGCTCCGCCCCAGACCCCGCTCCTCAAACGCCGGAGGGGCTGAATTGGCCGGGGCTGAAAGCTAGAAGCCCGGGCCGTCTACGCGGTTGCCGGCGGAGGAGAGGCGGCCCCAGAGGAGGTCGGTGAGGCCGGCGACGAGCTCCGCGCGCTCGCAGGGGCGTTCGCCGAGCCACCAGTCGCCGGCGGCGTGCATCATGCCGACGATGCCGTGGCCCCAGACCCGGGCCAGGCGTTCGCCGCCGGGGCCGAGGTCCACCCGCTCGCCGATCACCTCGGCCAGTTCCTCGCCGAGCCTGCGCAGCAGCGGCGCCGAGTGCAGGCCCACGTCGAAGCCGCGCTCCGCGCTGTGGGAGTCCTCGGCCGGGTGCATGAGGAAGCGGTAGACCTGCGGGCGGGCCTCGATGGCGGCGAGGTACGTGTCGAGGGTCGCCTCCACCCGACGGCGCCGGGTGGCGGCGGGGGCGTCGAGCGCGGCCCGCAGCGAGTCGAGCAGGGCGTCGGTGTGCCGTACGGCGAGTGCCTGGTAGAGCCCCGCCTTGTCCCCGAAGTGCCGGTACAGGATGGGCTTGGTGATGCCGGCCTCGGCCGCGATGGCGTTCATGGAGGCCTTGGGGCCGTCCCTGAGCACGACCCGGTCCGCGGCTTCGAGCAGCTCCCGCCGGCGGCGTTCGGCCGCTCCCGGTTCGCCGGCCTGCTGAGTGGTCTCCATGACGTGTTTCTCTCCCCGCCCTTGCGATGTGCGTGACGCCCACGCAACGTAACACCCGGTACACCCCGAGGATCGAATCGGCGGCCCCCGCCGTCGGAATCTTCCGTGCTTGACAGGCCTTACTCGCCGGTAACAGACTGTGGCCTTCGTGGTGGTTACCGCTAGTAACCTCCGCAGGGACGAGTACAGACAGGTGGAGGGGACATGGCGGAGTTCACCATGGAGCTGAACGACGACCAGAAGCAGGTACGGGACTGGATCCACGGCTTCGCCGCCGATGTGATGCGCCCCGCGGCCGCCGAATGGGACGAGCGCGAAGAGACTCCCTGGCCCGTCATCCAGGAGGCCGCGAAGGTCGGCATCTACTCGCTGGACTTCTACGCCCAGCAGTTCTTCGACCCGACGGGCCTCGGCATCCCGATGGCGATGGAGGAGCTCTTCTGGGGGGACGCGGGCATCGCCCTGTCCATCGTCGGCACCGGACTCGCGGCCATCGGCGTCGTCGCCAACGGCACCGAGGAGCAGATCGGCACCTGGATCCCGCAGATGTACGGCACCCCGGACGACGTGAAGGTCGCCGCCTTCTGCTCCTCCGAGCCGGACGCCGGCTCCGACGTCGGCTCGATGCGCACCCGCGCGGTCTACGACCAGGCCAAGGACGAGTGGGTGCTCAACGGCACCAAGACCTGGGCGACCAACGGCGGCATCGCCAACGTCCACATCGTCGTGGCCGTCGTCGACCCCGAGCTCGGCACCAAGGGACACGCCTCCTTCATCGTGCCGCCGAACACCCCCGGGCTGTCCCAGGGCCAGAAGTTCAAGAAGCACGGCATCCGCGCCTCGCACACCGCCGAGGTGGTGCTGGAGGACGTACGGATCCCCGGTTCCTGCCTGCTCGGCGGCAAGGAGAAGCTGGACGAGCGCCTCGCGCGGGCCCACGAGCGCGCCCGCAGCGGCGGCGGGGAGCGCGTGAAGAACGCGGCCATGGCCACCTTCGAGGCCTCCCGGCCGGCGGTCGGCGCGATGGCCGTGGGCACGGCGCGCGCGGCCTACGAGGTCGCCCTCGACTACGCGAAGACCCGCACGCAGTTCGGCCGCCCGATCATCGACAACCAGGGCGTGGCCTTCCAGCTCGCCGACATGCGCACGCAGATCGACGCGGCCCGGCTGCTGGTGTGGCGGGCGTCCTGGATGGCCGTCGCGGGCCGGCCGTTCGAGTCGGCGGAGGGCTCGATGTCGAAGCTCTTCGCGAGCGAGGTCGCCAAGAAGGTCACCGCGCAGGCGGTCCAGATCCTCGGCGGCAACGGCTTCACCCGCGAGTACCCCGTGGAGCGCATGCACCGGGACAGCGCGATCTACACGATCTTCGAGGGCACCAGCGAGATCCAGCGGCTGGTGATCGCCCGCACGATCTCGGGCATGCCGATCCGCTAGGTCCTGTCCGGGCGCCGGCCCGGCCGGGGGTGTGGGGCCGGGCCGCCCCGGACCCCCGGCCGGGGGCTCAGCGCAGCGACGTGAGGCAGGCGCTGGTGAACTCGTCGGGGCCGTACTTCGGGTCGGCGAGGTAGTCCAGCGGGGCGCAGTGCGCGCCGGGCGCGTCCAGCAGGGCGGTGACCTTGTACTGGGCCCGGGACGAGCCGCAGGACACGACCTCCAGGTCCTGGTCGGTCCAGCTGCCCTCGTTGCGCACGCACTGCCCCACGGAGAGCCGCTCCGGGCCGTCGACCACCAGGCCGATCACGAGCAGCGCCTGGACGGCCAGGAAGACGAGCAGCACCGGTGTGAGCAGGAGCAGCGCCGGGGGCCGTCGCCACAGCGGCCTGCCCGGGTCGAGCGGCGGGCGGAAGCCGCCCGCCGGAGGCTCGAGCCTGCGGAAGGCCGCCCGCGGGCCGAGGTTCATCAGCAGGGTCACCGGCGTGATGAAGAAGGACAGCGGCCCCCACCAGCCCTGCCACAGGGTGTCCGAGGACATCCGGCGGTAGGTGGCGAGTCCGCAGTCGCGGCAGAAGGGCCCCCGCAGGCTCAGGAACCGCATCAGCACGATCAGGCCCTGGTGGCCGCGTACGGTCGCGGGCGCGGCCGGCCAGGCCCCGCACAGGGTGCAGCCGTACCGGCCCGGCTGCGGGTGGGCGGCGTACGCACCGTACGGCTGCTGCGGTCCGGTGAAGACGGGGCCGCCGGCCCCGGTCGGCTGCTGCGGCATGTAGGGGCCCGCCGGGCTGTACGGGCCTCCGGCGCCCTGCTGCGGCGGTGGCGGAGTGGCCACGGGGATTCTCCTCGGTCGCTTGGTGATCACCGGCGCGGTGATCACGGCACCCTAGCCCGTGCCCTCAAGGGCGCAGCAGCCGGGCGAGGGCCCGCCCGAAGAGCAGCCGGCCCGCCGCCGCGACCACGGGGTCCAGGGCGCGGGGGAGGCCGCGCACGCGCAGTTCCTCACGCCAGAGGACCTCCGTGCCGCCCGAGAGGAGGGGCCGGATCTCGATCTCCGCCCAGCCCGTCACGGACCGGCCGCGCTTCTCCAGCCGGACGCGTCCCGGCGAGCCGTCCGCCGGCGGCTGCCAGACCACGACCTCCATGGGGTCGTCGAAAGTGATCCTGGCCACACCCGTGCGCGCGGTGAAGATCGTTCCGACGTGCGTCGGGGGCGCGGTGCCGATGATCGTCCGCGTGAAGGGGACCTGCGCGCCGTGGCGCTCCCAGTCGGTGAGCCGAAGCCAGGTCTCGGCGGGTGGCCGAGACGTACGGTGAACGATCCGGATACCGGGCATGAGCGCATGGTAATCGGGCATACACACCCTGAACTGGACGGCGAATATGGGTTCCGTCCGGGGGTGGCGATCAGCAATACTCACCAGCCACCGTGGATCGCGGAATCGACCGGGTGACCACCGGCCCTCCCGCCCCACTTTGCGAGGAGGTGCGCCATGTGCTCCCACCAGCCACCCTGCCCATCCGCCGACAGCGCCGATCACGACGCCGCGCGCATCGTGGCCTCCCACCCCGAACAGGGCTGGAGCCTGCTGTGCAACGGGGTCGTGATGTTCGACGACACCGGTGAACTGCTCCCCGACAGCCGCACGGTGGAACCCCGCCGCCCGGCCCTGGTCTGAGCGAGGAGGCAGCATGCGCCAGCAGCTGATCCGCAAGCCCGTCCCCAAGCCCGCCCCACGAGACCTGGACCTGCGCACACCGTCGGGCAGACCCCTCCCGTACTGACGGGAGCCCCGACGAAGCCGATCCGGTACGCACAGCGTCCACCGGCCGCCGCTCAGCCGGTGGACGTCGCCGCGCCGCCCAGGAACGCCGTCTCGTACGCCGCGTCGCCGATCGCGGCCCGGGCCTGCCGCTCGCCCCGGTCCCGCAGGGCCGTCAGCGAGGGCGAGCCGCCCATCTGCGGCCGGCCCACCGTGCGCCACCAGGCGTGCCCGGTGCCCAACAGCCGCGCCGCCAGCTCCCCGTCGCCCAGCCCGGCCACCGCCGCGGCCAGCACGTCCAGGCCCAGTGCGATGCCGAAGCGGTCGCCCAGCAGCCGTTTGCCGGAGAGCATCGCCCGCACGTGCCGGGCCGCCTCCCCGTGGTCGCCCAGGCCCAGCGCGGCCACCGCCAGGATGTAGTCCGCGTACGCCCGCAGCCAGCGCTCGCCGAGCTCCGCGCACGCCTCCCGCAGGGCCCGTGCCTCGTCGGCCGCCTCCTCGAACCGCCCTTGGTCGCACAGGGCGTAGCCGGTGGCCAGTTTGCACAGCAGCCAGCCCGGACCGCTCGTCCGCCCGCCGTGGCCCGCCCTGGCCCGTGGACCCGCCAGCCCCAGCGCCCGTACGGGGTCGCCGGGCATGAGGACCGCCACCGCCTGCAGATAGGCCGCGCGCAGCTCCCGCTCGGGGTCCGCGAGCCGGGCCGCGCCCCGCGTGCACTCCCCGGCGATCCGCCCGGCCGTGTCCATGTCGCCCTGGAGCAGCAGCGTGAGCCCGAGGGCCCACTGGGCCTGGTTGTACGCGGCCCCCGTGGGCGGAGCGGCCCGCAGCGCCCGTTCCAGGAAGCCCCGGCCCTCGTGCACGTGTCCGCAGGCGAACCAGTGGAACCACAGCGCCCCGGCCATCTCCAGGGCCGCCGTCGGGTCGGCGGTGAGCAGGTGTTCCAGGGCCGTGCGCAGCTGCGCGTGCTCGGCCGTGATCCTGCGGTACCAGTCCACCTGCCCCGGGCCCAGCCAGCCCCGGTCGGCGGCCTGGCAGAGCGCCGCGTACCAGTGGGCGTGCCGGTCGCTCACGAGCCGCGTCTCGCCGAGCTCGCCCAGCCAGTCCTGCCCGTACTCGCGGATCGTGTCGAGCATCCGGTAGCGGGCGCCGGCGCCCCGCTCGTCGGTGCGCAGGACCACCGACTTGGCGGCCAGCCCCGCCAGGACCCGCTCGACCCGTGCGGCGGGCAGCGGGCCTCCCGCGCAGACCGCGCGGGCCGCGGCCACGTCGAAGTCCCCGGTGAAGACCGAGAGCCGGGCCCACAGCAACCGCTCCAGCGGTTCGCACAGTTCGTGGCTCCAGCCGATCGTGGTCCGCATCGTCTGGTGCCGGGTCGGCAGGGCGGCGCGGGCGCCGGACAGCATGTCGAAGCGCTCGCCGATCCGCTCGGCCGTCTGCTCCAGCGTCCACAACCGCAGGCGGGCGCCCGCGAGTTCCAGCGCGAGCGGGATGCCGTCCAGCCGCCGGCACACCTCGGCCGCGAGCGCGGTCCGTACCGGGTCGGTGAAGACGGCCGCCGCCTGCGGGGTCGCGGCGAGGGCGCGGGCCCGGAAGAGGGCGAGGGCGTCGCTGTCGGGTCCCTCGCAGGGCAGCGGCCGGACCTCGACGACCTCCTCGGTCGGGGAGCCGAGCGGCTCCCGGGAGGTGATCAGGACCGTCAGCCCCGGTGCGGACTGCAGGAGTTCGCCGACGAGGTGGCGGCAGGCGGCCACCAGGTGCTCGCAGGTGTCGAGGACCAGGAGGAGCCGCTGGTCGGCCATCCACGCGCACAACTCCTCGTCGAGCGGGCGCGGGGAGTGGTCGGCGAGGCCGACGGCGTGCGCGACGGTCGCGGTGAGCAGGGCGGGATCGCGCAGCGGCGACAGCTCCACCCACCAGACGCCGTCGGGCCGGGACTGGCGGGGATCGGCGACGGCCCGCAGGGCGAGCCGGGACTTGCCGACGCCGCCCACCCCGGTGAGGGTGATCAGCCGCCGCTCGCGCAACAGGTCGCCGAGGACGCGGAGTTCACGTTCCCGGCCGACGAAGCTCGCCGGTTCCGGCGGAAGGTTCCCCGGCGTGCGGGAACCCGGCGGGGGGTCGTCGTCCGCGGATTCTGCCTGATTGTCATTGACCGAGTACTCACCGAACACGGATGTATTGTGCGTGATCTTCTTATCCGACCGTGCCGTTCGGGCCGGATCGGTGCCGTAATTTCACGCCACGAGGGTGATCCGCCGTTCCGCGGAGAAGGCGCCCCAGTTGCCGTCGGGCAGCCTGGCCCGCAGTTTTACGGCCCATTCGGTGCCGGTGGGCTCCGAAACCGTGAGCCGGTGCTCCACCCGGCCGCTGGGCACGGCGCCCGCGCCGAACTGGATGACGGTCGTGGCGCGTCCGTTGACGTACAGCTCGTACTCGGTGGTCTCGCGGCCGGTGTCCGGGGCGGTCCAGGCGAGCGTGACCGCCCCGGGTGAGGCGGTCGCGATGAACGCGGCGGGGGCGGTGCCCGGCCCGTCGCCGGAGGCGGGCGGGGTCGTCACGTCCACGGCCGGTCCGTCGGGGGAGGAGTTGTCCGCCCCGTCCCGGGCCCGGACGGTGAAGGTGTAGACGGTGTCCGGCTGGAGGCCGCCGAGCGCGGTGCCGCTCTCGGCGGGGCCGGCGGTGTGGATCCGGACGCCGCCCTGGTAGACGTCGTACGCCGTCACGCCCGTGTCGTCCGTCGCCGGCGTCCAGGACACCCAGGCGGCCCGGGGGCCGGTCGCGCGGCCGGTGGTGGCGGCCGGGGCGGTGGGTGCGGCGCGGTCCTCGGCCTTGGCCGCCGGGGTGGTCGCACGGGCGGCGGGGGCGGGCTCGGAGAGGTTCCCGGCGGCGTCCTCGGCCCGGACCGTGAAGGCGTAACCGGTCTGCGGCGTGAGGCCGGTGACGTCCACCATGGTCTTCCCGGCCGGGAGTTCGCGGACCAGTCGGTCGCCCTCGAAGACCCGGTAGCCGCTCACCCCGTCCCGGTCCGCCGCCGCGTCCCACATGACGTGCACGGTGGTGGCGCTGCCGGCCTGCGCGGTCAGTCCGGCCGGGGCGGGCGGGGGCCGGGTGTCGGGCGCGGTGCAGGCGGTCAGGCCCGTGAGACCGGTGAGACCGGTGAGGGCCAGGCAGAGGGCGAGCGTGGGGGCGGCGCTGCGTCGCACGGGAATGCCTTCCTCCGCTCCGTAAAGGTCTAGACATGTATGGCACGGAGGGTGGGAGCCCGGCAAGACCCCTGCAGCCGGTCGCCGGCGATGTGCCCCGGTTCGTCTTCTTCCGATCCTGTCTGGCATTATTGCCAGCTCTTTGCAATAACGGATGATTTTGAACAGGGATGTGCAGAGCATGACGGCCCGGACAGTACGGGGAGTGGCCGGCGCGACGCTGGCCGCCGCACTCATCACGGGCGCGGCGGCCTGTTCCGGCCCCGGCGCCACCGGCGCGGCCGCCGACGCCGTGGTGGTGGGCATAGCGACCGAGCCCGAAAGCCTCAGCCCGCTGCTGGGCTACGGCAAGGACGGCAACTCGAAGATCTTCGACGGGCTGCTCACGCACGACGCGGACATGAAGCTGAAGCCGGCGCTGGCCGAGGCCCTGCCGGAGGTCTCCGCCGACGGCCGCACGTACACCTACAAGCTGCGCCCCGGCGTGAAGTTCAGCGACGGCGCTCCCTTCTCCGCCAAGGACGTCGTCTTCACGTACCGGACGATCCTCGACGCGAAGACGAACAACGCCTCCAAGAACGAGCTGGACGCGATCGAGGGCGTCGAGGCGCGCGGCGAGGCCACCGTCGTCTTCACGCTGAAGTACCCCTACGCCCCGTTCGCCGAGCGGACCGTGCTGCCGATCGCCCCCGAGCACATCGCGGGCCGGCAGGACGTCAACAGCGGTGACTTCACCACCAGGCCCGTCGGCACCGGCCCGTACGTGCTCGCCGGCTGGTCCAAGGGCGAGAAGATCGGCTTCAAGGCCAACCCCGGCTACTGGGGCGGCGAGCCCGCGGTGAAGAAGTTCACCATGGCCGTCGTCAAGGACGACGACGTCCGCGCCACCCGGCTGCGCTCCGGCGAGCTGGACGCGGCGATCCTGCCGCCGAACCTCGCCAAGGGCTTCGAGAAGGACGCCGCGCGCCGCACGTACGCGGCCAAGACCTTCGACTACCGCAACGTGACCCTCCCGACGCACCACCAGGTCACCGGCGACGTGGCGGTCCGGCAGGCCCTGGACGCCGCCGTGGACCGCACGGCCATGGTCGACGAGCTCCTGGAGGGCGCGGGCAAGCCCGCCTTCGGCCCGGTGCCCACCGACAGCCCGTGGTTCACGGCCGGCACCGAGCGCCGTCACGACCTCGACCGGGCGAAGAAGATCCTCGACGACGCCGGATGGAAGGCGGGCGACGACGGGATCCGCGTCAAGGACGGGGTCCGCGCCTCCTTCCCGCTCTGGTACACCTCCGGGGACAAGATCCGCCAGGACCACGCGCTCGCCTTCGCCTCCGACGCGAAGAAGGCCGGCATCGAGGTCAGGACGGAGGCCGGGACCTGGGAGGTCATCGAGCCGCGGATGAAGACCGACGCCGTCCTGGCGGGCGGCGGCTCCCCGGCCGACCCCGACTTCGACCAGTACCTGCTCCTCACCTCCTCCCTCGGCGGCGACGGCTTCAACAACATGGCCCGGTACGACAACCAGACGGTCGACGCGGCCCTCGACGAGGCCCGCAGGAGCGGCGACCCGGCCGTGCGCAAGGCCGCCTACGACACCGTGCAGCGCGAGCTCGTGAAGAACCCCGGCTACGTCTTCCTCACCCACATCGACCACCTGTACGTCGTGAACGACCGCTGGGAGGGGCTCACCACCCAGGTCGAGCCGCACGACCACGGCCTCGGCTCCGGCCCCTGGTGGAACGTCGAGAGCTGGAAGCCGAAGGCCAAGTGACCTACCCCTGGGGACCGATGGCGCGCATGGCGGGACGGCGGGCGCTCCTCGCCGCCCCCGTCCTGCTCGCCGTCACCTTCGGCGTCTTCGCCATCGCCGCACTGTCCCCCTTCGACCCCGTGAAGGCCTACGCGGGCACCGCGGGGCTCACCGCCTCGCAGGCCGAACTCGACCAGCTCCGCGCCAACCTCGGCGTCGACCAGGCGCTGGTCCCGCGCTGGTGGGACTGGCTCGGCTCGGCGGTCACCGGCGACCTCGGCACTTCCTCCGTCATGCGCCAGCCCGTCGCCGACGTCATCGGGGAGCGGGTGGGCTGGTCGGCGCTGCTGGCCGCGTGCGCGTTCGCCGTGGCGGTGCTGGCGGGCACGGTGCTCGGGGTGCTGGCCGCCCGCCGGCAGGGCGGCCCGCTGGACCGGCTCGTGTCCTCGCTCGCGTACACCCTGGAGGCCGCCCCGGCCTTCTGGCTGGGCCTGCTGGCCATCTGGTTCTTCTCGGTCCGGCTCGGGGCGCTGCCCTCGGGCGGCCTGACCGACGCCGGCAGCGACACGGTCACCTTCGGACAGGTCGCCTCGCACCTGGTCCTGCCCGCGCTGGTGCTGGGCGTCTCCCAACTGCCGTGGTTCTTCCTGTACGTCCGCCAGGGCGTGGCCGACGCGTTGGCGGAGGATCCCGTACGCGGGGCCCGCGCGCGGGGTCTCGCGGAGCGGAGCGTCCTGCTCGGGCACGGGCTCCGCTCCGGCATGCTGCCGATGCTGACCCTGATCGGCTCCCGGGTGCCCGAGCTGATCACCGGCGCGCTGCTGGTGGAGACCGTCTTCAGCTGGCCGGGCATCGCGGCGGCGACCGTACAGGCGGCCACCTCGGTGGACTTCCCGCTGCTCGCCGCCCTCACGGTGCTGGCCACGGCGGCGGTACTGGCCGGGAACCTGCTGTCCGACCTGCTGTACGGGCTGGCCGACCCGAGGGTGGGCTTCGATGGCTGACGCTCAGGTGACTCCGACGACTTCGGCTACTCCGCCGACCTCGGCGACCTCGGCGGCTGAGGCGAGGTGGCGGCCGGCCGGGCGCACCCGGCGCTCCACCCGCACCCTGCGCGTGCGCACGTCGGCGCTCGTGATGGCGGTGATCGTGCTGGCGGTGCTGATCGTTCCGCCGCTGGCGCAGCTGGACCAGCAGGCGGTCGACCTGTCGGCCAGGCTCCGACCGCCCTCGTGGGCCCATCCCTTCGGCACGGACGACGTCGGACGCGACCTGCTGCTGCGGTGCGTCTACGGGCTGCGGGTCTCCCTCCTCGTCGGCCTGGTGGCCGCCCTCGTCGCCACCGTGATCGGTACGGCGGTGGGCGCGGCCGCGGGCGCGCTGGGCGGCTGGACGGACCGCGTGGTGATGCGGGCCGTGGACGCCCTGTCCTCGATCCCGCACCTGCTCCTCGGCATCTTCATCGTGGCGATGTTCCGCCCGGGGGTGTGGCCGGTGGTGGTCTCCGTGGCCGTGACCCACTGGCTGTCCACGGCCCGCATCGTCCGCGCGGAGGTGCTGTCCCTGCGCGGCCGCCCCTACGTGGACGCGGCCGTCTCCGGCGGCGCCTCGCGGTGGCGGGTCGCCGTACGCCACCTGGTGCCGGGCGTCCTGCCCCAGGCGGGCCTGGCCGCGGTGCTGATGATCCCGCACGCGATGTGGCACGAGTCCGCCCTGTCGTTCCTCGGCCTGGGGCTCCCCGCCCACCAGGCGAGCCTGGGCAGCCTCGTGCAGAGCGCCCGCGGTTCGCTGCTCGCCGGTGACTGGTGGCCCACGCTCTTCCCCGGCCTCCTCCTGATCGTCCCGACGCTGGCCATCGCCGGCCTCGCGGGCGCCTGGCGCGAGCGCCTGAACCCCCGCCGCCGCTCGGAGCTGACCCTGTGACCCCGCCTCCCGTGCTCAGCGTCGAGCAGCTCTCCGTCCGCTTCCGCATGCCTGCGGGCCGGTACGTCGAGGCCGTCACGGACGCCACCTTCTCCCTGGCGCCCGGGGAGTGCCTCGCCCTGGTCGGCGAGAGCGGCTGCGGCAAGTCCGTGCTCGCCTCCGCCCTCCTCGGCCTGCTCCCGGGCAATGCCGAGACCGCCGGATCGGCCCGGCTCGCCGACGGCCTGGACGTGCTCGCCGCGGACGAACGCACCCTGGCCCGGTCCGTACGGGGCCGGCGCATCGGCCTCGTCCCGCAGAGCCCGGCCGCGCACCTCACCCCGGTCCGCACCATCCGCGCCCATCTGGAGGAGACCGTGCGCGAACTGGCCGGCCGCGACGGCCGCGACGGCCGGGCCCCCGCGCCCGGGCCCGGCGGGTCCGACCGGCCCGCCCGCCGCCAGCGGTTCGGCAAGGCCGCCCTGCGCGCGGCGGCGGAGACGGCCGGGGAGCGGGCCGCCTTCCCCGCCACCCACCTCGACCGCCACCCGCACGAACTCTCCGGCGGACTCGCCCAGCGGGCCGCCACCGCCCTCGCCCTCGTCGGTGACGCACCCCTGCTCCTCGCCGACGAGCCGACCACCGGCCTCGACCGCGATCTGGTCCGGCGCACCGTCGACGAGCTGCGCGCCCACACCCGTGAGGCCGGCCGGGCGCTGCTGATGATCACGCACGACCTCGCGGCGGCCGAGCGGATCGCCGACACCGTCGCGGTCATGTACGCCGGGCGGATCGTCGAAATCGGCCCGGCCGGAGCCTTCTTCGGCCGCCCCGGTCCCCGTCACCCCTACGCCCGGGGCCTCCTCGACGCCCTGCCCGAACGTGCCTTCACTCCGGTCCCCGGGGCTCCGCCCGAGCTGGGCGCGCTCCCGGCGGGCTGCGCCTTCGCCGCCCGGTGCGCGGCCGCCGACCAGATCTGCCGCAGCCGGCGGCCCGTGCTCACCGAAGGGGTGGCCTGCCACCGTGCTTGAGCTCAAGGACATCACCGCGGGCTACGACCGCCGCGCGCCCGTGGTCCGGGGCGCGCACCTGACCCTGCGGCCCGGCGAGTCCCTCGGCCTGCTCGGCCCGAGCGGCTGCGGCAAGTCCACGCTGGCCCGGGTCGCCGCCCTGCTGCACCGCCCCGACGGGGGCACCGTGGCGTTCGACGGCCGCCCCGTGACCGGCTTCTCCCATCGGGCCCCGCGCTCCCTGCGGACCGCCGTCGGCGTGGTGTTCCAGCAGCCCCGGCTCTCCGCGGACCCCCGCCTCAGGCTGCGCGACCTCGTCGCCGAACCCCTCCGCGCGACCGGCCGGCGCAGGGAAGCGGCGGTGGCGGTGCCCGAGTTGGCCGAGCGGGTCGGCCTCGGCACGGACCTGCTCGCCCGCCGTCCCCACGAGGTCAGCGACGGCCAGCTGCAACGCGCCTGCCTGGCACGGGCCCTGGTGCTGCGGCCGCGCTGGCTGGTCTGCGACGAGATGACCGCGATGCTGGACGCCTCCACCGCCGCGGCCCTGGTCGCGGTCGTCGAGGAGTACCGCGCCGAGAGCGGGGCCGGGCTCCTCGCCGTCGGTCACGATCCGGTGCTCCTCGGCCGCTGGTGCGGCCGTACGACCCACTGGAACGAGATCGTCAAGGACTGACCGCCCGTCACGGACGGTCAACACCCGTACGGCGGATACGTGTTTCGCCCGAAGGCACCCCCTCCTGCGCCACCATGGCGGCGAGTAAGGAGGTTTCGATGGTGATTTCCCTCTCCGTGGTCGTCCTGCTCCTCATCCTCGCCTGGATCTTCCTGCGCAGCGGCGGACTCAAGTTCTCGCACGCGCTCGTCTGCGTGCTGCTCGGCTTCTACCTCGCGAGCAGCAGCATGGCCGCGACCATCCACGACGGACTGACGGCCACCGCGAACGTGGTCTCCAGCCTCCACCCCTGACCTTGATCGACTGTTGCGCCTTCGTGAATCATCCGGCGCATCCATGGACTCCTCGGGCACTGCGATCTAGCGTCTGGCCGCGGCGCGATGTCAGACGCAATGTCAACAAGACCGAAGAGACAGGGAGGAAGTCCGGATGTTCCGAAGAGGGCTGAACTGCGCCGTGGTGCCGGTCGTCGCCGCCTTCACGGTGATGTACGGCGGCTCGCCGGCCCAGGCCGAGGAGATACCCAAGGCCCCCGGCCACCGCCTGATCAGCCACTACGACGGCAGCCCCGCGGCTGCCGCACCGCTGCCCGGCCAGGCCCCGCCGCAGCACCCCCACCTCGCGCCCAACGGCCGCAGCGGCATGCACTCCGACGCGGCCGGCAGTGCCACCGCACCCTGGTCGGGGCCGCTCGGCAAGAACCCCCAGGTGACCAGCGAGAAGATCGCCGCACTGGGCGGCGAATGCGCCACAGCCACCTTCGACACGGGCGGCCGGCTCGTCACGGTGTGCGGCACCTTCTCGGGCTTCAAGGTCAAGCTCCTGGAGCCCCGTACGCTCGCCACGCTCGCGGAGTACCAGCTCCCGCAGCGCTCTTCGACGGTCGAGGCGATCACCTCGCTCGACTTCGCGAAGATCTTCAAGGACACCTCGGGCGGTGCCTACTTCTACCTGGACGACCAGGACCGGGCCGTGCTGGCCGACTCCCGCCAGCACATCCTGCGCCTGGCCCACTCCCAGAACCCCGACGGGAGCTGGAAGTTCACCGTCGACAACGACTGGGACCTCACCGGCCAGGTCCCGCACGACTGCGTGACCTGGACCAACCTGTGGCCCAGCGGCACCTGTGACCCCGTGACCTCCGTCATGCCCGACTGGAACGGCCGCATCTGGTGGGTCACCCGCCAGGGCCGGGTCGGCACCGTGGACCCGGCGACCTCGGTGATCCGCTCCGTCCGGCTGCCGGGCGAGGAGATCCAGAACTCCTTCTCGGTCGCCCAGGACGGCGTCTCCATCGTCTCCGACCACGCGCTCTACAGCTTCCGCGCCGCCGCCGACGGCACCCCCGAGGTGCAGTGGCGCCAGACGTACGACCGCGGGACCGCCGCCAAGCCCGGTTCCGTCAACCAGGGTTCGGGAACCACCCCGGACCTCTTCGGCAACGGCTACGTCGCCATCACCGACAACGCCGACGACCGGATGAACGTCCTGGTCTACAAGCGGGGCACGGACGTCCCCGCCGACCAGCGGCTGGTCTGCAAGGTGCCGGTCTTCGGCTCCGGTGCCTCGACCACCGACAACTCCCTGATCACCTGGGGCAACAGCATCGTCGTCGAGAACAACTACGGCTACGAGAACCCCTCCACCCTGCTGCTGGGCAAGTCGGTCGTCGGCGGCGTGACCCGCATCGACGTCCGGGCCGACGGCAGCGGCTGCGACACGGTGTGGGAGAGCGCGATCCGCGCTCCCTCCGTGGTCCCGAAGCTCTCCACCGCGAACGGGCTGCTCTACTTCTACGAGAAGGAGCCCAACTTCTGGGGGATCGACGGCTGGTACCTCACGGCCGTGGACTTCCGCACCGGTGAACGCCGCTGGCGGCAGCTGGTCGGAACCGGCCCGCTCTACGACAACAACTGGGCCCCGATCACCCTCGGTCCCGACGGCACCGCCTACGTCGGCGTCTTCAACGGAATCGTCGCGGTCCGCGACAGCTGACCGACGGGCCGCCGGCCTCCGGAATTCCCCGGAGGCCGGCGGGGCGAACACATCACGCCGAGTTTTCGCATGAAGTCCGACAATTCCGGGGTTTGACCCCGGCGTACCGCCGGTCACGCCCCTACGCTCGTCCCCGAAAGCGCCCGTGGCCTTCCACCACCGCGGGCGACCGGCGGGCCCTTCGGCCCTCACAGGGGGAATCATCTCGTGACACGTGTACGCCAAGCCTTAGTCGCACTGTGCGCCATGTCCCTGACCTTCGTCACCGTATCCGCGAGCGCTTCGGCCGACACCCGGGGGACGGTGTCCGCGGAAGCCGCGGAATCAGGGTCCTCGACGGACTCCCGCCCCGGCATCCTGGGCACCTGGTACAACCAGCTCGGCTCGACCATGGTCGTGACGCGGGCCGCGAACGGCGGGTTCTCCGGCACCTATGAGTCCGCGGTCGGCAACGCCGAGAAGCGCTACGCCATGACCGGCCGCTACGACGGCGCGCCCGCCGACGGCACCGGAACCGCCGTCGGCTGGACCGTCGCCTACCGCAACGCCTACCGCAACGCCCACTCCGTCGCCACCTGGAGCGGCCAGTACGTCGGCGGCAGCCAGGAGCGGATCGTCACCCAGTGGCTGCTGAGCTACGGCACGACGCCCGCCGACCAGTGGAAGTCGACCATCCTCGGCCACGACGAGTTCACCCGGGTCAAGCCCTCCGCCGCCGATGTCGAGAAGGCACGCGAGCGGGGCGTCACCTCTGCGAATCCGCCGGCCTCCGACGGGGAGTGATCCGGCCGGGGACAGGGGATTCTCTTCGTGTTGGGCAAGATCTTGACGCTGGCGCTCGGGGCGTTCGCAGTGGGAACGAGCGGCTACGTCGTCACCGGCGTGCTGCCGCAGCTGAGTGCGGAACTGTCGGTCCCGCTGTCGACGGCGGGACTGCTGACCACGTCCTTCGCCGTGGCCTACGCCATCGGCTCCCCGCTGCTGGCCGTGGCCCTCGGGGGCCGGCGCCGCCGCCCGCTGATCGTCGCCGCCCTGCTGGTGGCCGCGGCCGGCAACGCGCTCGCCGCGGTGGCACCGGACTTCGGCGTCCTGCTGGCCGCCCGGATCGTCACCGCCGTGGGCGCCGCGGTGTTCACCCCGGCGGCCACCGCGGTCGCCGCCGAACTGAGCGGGCCCGAGCGCCGGGCGCGCGCGGCGGCCTGGGTGTTCGGCGGCCTGGTGACGGCCACCATCGTCGGCGTGCCAGCGGGGACGCTGCTCGTCGGACCGCTCGGGTACCAGGGGGTCTTCTGGCTGGTCGCCGCCTTCTGCGCGGCCTCCGCGGTGGCCGTGGCGGTGGCCGTGCCCGCGGTGGCGGCGCCCCCGCGGGTGACGCTGCGCCAACGCCTCGAAGTCGCCGCGGACACCAGGGTGGTCACCGTCCTGGGAATCACCCTGGCCGCCAGCCTCGGGGTGTTCACCGTGTACACGTACGCGGCCCCGGTGCTGGCCGAGACCGTCGGCGCGCACGGCACCGGGCTGAGCCTGCTGCTGTTCGGCTACGGCATCGGCGGTGCGATCGGCAACGTCCTCGGCGGCGTCGCCGCCGACCGCTACGGCTACCGGACGCCGCTGCTGGTGGCCGTCTCCGGCAGTGTGATCGCACTGTCGGTGCTGTCCGTGGTGCACAGCACGGCGATCGCCGCCGCGCTGCTGTTCCTGTGGGGCGTGTCGAGCTGGGGGTTCAACCCGCCCGTCCAGCGCCGGCTGCTCGAACTCTCGCCGGGCGCCGGCAGCCTGCTGCTCGCGCTCAACGCGTCGGCGCTGTACCTGGGCATCGGACTGTCCGGTGTCCTCGGCGGTGCGGCGCTCGACCACGTCGGCATCGGCGCGGTGACGCTCACCGGAGCGCTGCTGTGCTGCGTGGCGGTCGTGATCCAGGTGCTCTCCGGCCGGCGTTCCGCTCTGCAGCCGTCCCGGTAAACCTCTCCCTCTCGGCAAAGGACCACGTCCGTGCGCGAATTGAACAATGTGGTGGGAATCCTCACGGGGGCCTCGCGGGGCGTCGGCGCACACATCGCCGAGCATTTGGCGAAGGCCGGTGTCCAATTGGCGCTCGTCGCCCGCTCGGAGGAAGGCCTCCGGGCGACCGCGGAAAGGGCCGGCCGTTTCGGACCGAAACCCCTCGTGGTGCCCGCCGACGTTTCCGACGAACAGGCGCAGCGGCGGATCGTCGAAACGGTCTGCCGTGAACTGGGTCCGCCCGGACTGCTGGTCAACAATGCCGGCATAGAGCACATCACCCGGTTCCAGGACGCCTCGGTGGAGAGCATCCGAAGGGTTCTCATGGTGAATCTCTTCGGTGCCGAGGCGATGACCAGGCTGGTGCTGCCGCACATGCTCGAGGCCGGGCGCGGGCACGTGGTCAACATCGGCTCCGTGGGCGGGCGTACGGCCTATCCCTACGCCACGATCAACTCCTCGGCCAAGCACGGTCTCGTCGGATTCACCTGGTCCCTGCGCGAGGAGCTGCGGGGGACCGGGGTGGGGGTGTCGGCGGTGTACCCCACGCTGATCGCCGACGTGGGCATCTCCGCCGGCTGGCAGGCGGGCCGGCGGCCGCCGCTGCTCGGCCGGGTCGGGCCCGACGAGGTCGCGCGCGCGGTGCTGAAGTGCGTCAGGGAGAACAAGGTGGAGATCACCGTGGCTCCCGTGATGGAGAAGGTCGCGGACGTGGTCAGCGCCCTCTCACCGCGGCTCACCGCCTGGATCGCCCGGAACGGCGGCATTTATTCCTACCTGCGCAAGGTCGCCGACGCGCAGGCCACATCGCAATGACACGCTGAACCAGCAGACCCGCTGGTTGATACGGGGGACTGATGTCCGAGATATCCGCTGTGCCCATTCCCGACCAGGACGAGGGCCTGAACCAGATCCGAGAGCTGCTGGCCGAGGTCAACGGCGACTACGACCGCTGGGTCGATCCGCAGGAGCCCTTGTTCCTCGACTCGCTGGACTCCGTGCGCCTCAAGTCCGCGATCGACACCGCGTGTACGGTCGACCTCCCGCTGGAGATGTTCTTCGGCCACTGCACCCTCGAAGCGCTCGCCGGAGCGCTGCTCAACCACGGTACGGACGGCGGGTCCGTCCCGCAGCTGGTTCCGGCACCGGAGCGCGACCACGAGCCGTTCGGCCTCACCGACGTCCAGCAGGCGTACTGGCTGGGCAGCCGGGGATTCGACCTCGGCGGGCGCTCCGCCCACTTCTACGTCGAGGTGGACCTGCTGGCGGCGGACCGCGAACGCGTCGAGGAGGCCTTCAACACCCTGATCGGCCGCCACGGCATGCTGCGGGCGGCGCTGCTCCCCGACGGCCGCCAGCAGGTGGCCCCCGAGGTGCCGTACTACCGCTTACGCCACGAAGACCTGAGCGGGCTCCCGGAAGCCGACGGCCGATGTCGTCTCGACGAGACCCGCGAGGAGATGGCCGCCCAGGTCTTCGACCCGCACACCTGGCCGCTGTACGACATACGCACCCACCAGCTGGACACGGGCCGGCTCCGCCTCCACATCAGCATCGACCTGCTCTTCGCCGACGCAGGCAGCATCCAGGTCCTGCTGGCCGAGTGGATCCGCCTCGTCCTCGACCCCGACTCCCTCGGCCCGGCCCCCGCGGTGACCTTCCGCGACTACCTCGAAGGCGTCGCCGCACACCGTACGCAGCCCGGCCACGAGACGGCCCGCGCGTACTGGTCCGACCGCCTCGACTCGCTGCCGCAGGCCCCCGAACTGCCCGTCCGCACCCTCGCCGACACCCGGGTCCCGGCCTTCGTACGCCGCGAGCGCCGCCTTCCCGGCCGGGTGTGGCGGCAGATCAGGGACCGCGCGAACACCCTGGGCGTCACGCCGTCCGTACTGCTGTGCGCCGCCTACGCGCAGGTGCTGCGCACCTGGAGCCGCACCCCCCGCTTCACCCTCAACCTGACGCTCGCCGACCGGCCGCGCCTGCACGCCGACATCGACCGGGTGATCGGCGACTTCACCAGCACCATCCTGCTGGAGTGCGACCTCGGCGGCGCCCCGGACCTGGCCACGGCCGCCGGCCGGCTCCAGACGCAGCTGCGGCAGGACCTGGTCCACGCCCGGTTCAGCGGTGTCGAGGTGCAGCGCGAGCTGGCCCGGCGCGGCGACGGCACGCAGGCGCGGATGCCCGTCGTCTTCACCAGCCTGCTGCGCGAGCAGGACAGCCTCGGCTCCCTCGAAGGCATGGTCTTCGAGACCGCGTACGCCATCTCCCAGACCCCGCAGGTGTACCTCGACAACCAGGTCGTGGCCCGCGGCAGCGATCTGCTGATCAGCTGGGACGCCGTCGAGGAGATGTTCCCCGAGGGCGTGCTCGACGACATGTTCGCCGCCTACCTGGACCTGGTCGAGCGCATCGCGGAGCAGGAGGCGCCCGCCCCCGTCACCCCGCCGTCCCGGCAGCTCGCCGTGCGCGCGGCCGTGAACGACACCGCCGGCCCGCTGCCCGGCGAGCTCCTGCACGCGGCCGTCGGCCGGCAGGCCGCCGCGCACCCCGACGCACCGGCCGTGATCACCGCCGGTACGACGCTCACCTACGGCGAACTCGACCGCCGCGCCGACCAGATCGCCCGGCGGCTGCGCGAGCTCGGCGCGGCGCCGAACACCCTGGTCGCCGTCCTCATGCACAAGGGCTGGGAGCAGATCCCGGCCGTCCTTGGAGTGCTCCGCGCCGGCGCGGCCTACCTGCCGGTGGACGCCGGCCTGCCGCAGGAGCGCATCGACCAGCTGATCGGTGCGGGCGGGGTGACGGTGGCCCTCACCCAGCCCGGCGGGTACGTACCGGCCGGCGTCACGCGCCTGGCCGTGGACCGGCAGCCGTGGCCGGACGCGCCGGACGTGCCGGACGGACAGGACGGACCGGAAGAGGACCGGGTCACCGGCCCCGACGACCTCGCGTACGTCATCTTCACCTCGGGATCGACCGGCCGCCCCAAGGGCGTGATGATCAGCCACCGTTCCGCGGTGAACACGGTCGACGACATCAACACCCGCTTCGCCGTCGGCCGCGGTGACCGGGTCCTCGGACTGTCCTCGCTCAGCTTCGACCTGTCCGTGTACGACGTCTTCGGCGTGCTCGGAGCCGGCGGCGCGCTGGTACTGCCGGAGCCCGGCGAGACGCGCGACCCCGCCCGCTGGGCCGCGCTCGCCGACGAGCACCGGGTGACCCTGTGGAACACCGTCCCGCCGCTGCTCGAACTGCTGGTGGAGCACTGCGAGCAGCAGGGCGGCGGATTCCCGCGCTCGCTGCGCACGGCCCTGCTCAGCGGCGACTGGATCCCGCTGACCCTGCCAGGCCGGGTCCGGGCCGTCGCCTCCGGCGGGCCCGAGCTGATCAGCCTCGGCGGCGCGACCGAGGCGGCGATCTGGTCGATCTGGCACCCGATCGACCGCATCGATCCCGAGTGGCGCAGCGTTCCCTACGGCACCCCCCTGCGCAACCAGACCTTCCACGTCCTCGACGCCGATCTCACCGACAAGCCGGACCACGTCACCGGCGATCTCCACATCGGCGGCGCGGGCGTGGCCCGGGGCTACTGGGGCGACCCCGAGCGCACCGCGGCGCAGTTCATCGTCCACCCGGTCACCGGCGAGCGCCTGTACCGGACCGGCGACCTGGGCCGCTACCTGCCCGACGGCACCCTCGAACTGCTCGGCAGGGACGACTTCCAGGTCAAGATCGGCGGCCACCGGATCGAGCTCGGCGAGATCGAGGCCGTGCTCAGCAGCCACCCCGGGGTCAAGGCCGCGGTCGTCGTGGCCCAGGACGCCAAGCGCCTGATCGGCTACGCCGTACCCGAGAGCGGGGCCGCCTTCGCCGACGACGAGCTGCGCACCCACCTCGGCGCCAAGCTCCCCTCCTACATGGTCCCCGCCGTCGTCATGACCCTGGACCGGCTCCCCACGGGCGCCAACGGGAAGCTCGACCGGCGCGCGCTGCCCGTGCCGGAGGCCGTCGCACCGGGAGCCGAGCCGCCGGCGACCCCCGCCGAGGAGGCCCTGGCCCGCGCCTGGGCCTTCGTACTCCCGGTCGAGACCATCGGCCGCCACGACAACTTCTACGCGCTCGGCGGGGATTCGCTGCTCGGCGTACGCGCCGTGGCCAAGGCCGCCGAGCAGGGAATCCACCTCACGCTCGCGGACTTCTTCGCCCATCCCACCGTCGCCGGGCAGGCGGGCCTCGCGACCGACCGACCGACGGCCGCCGCGGACCAGGGCGAGATCACCGGGCGGGCCGGGCTCTCGCCCAGCCAGCTCTGGTTCTTCGAGCAGGACTTCGCCGCGGCCGACCACTGGAACGGCATGTGGCCGGTCTTCGAGCTGGACCGGCGGCTGGAGCCCGGCCCGCTGCGCGCGGCCCTCGCCACCGTGCTCGCCCACCACGACGGGCTGCGCGCCCGGTTCCGCACCGGGGAGCAGGGACCGTACGCGGAACTGCCCGGCGTGCGGCCGCCGGCCGACTCCAGGGTCACGGAGGTCGACCTCGGCGCGACCGCCGACGCCGACGTCGAGGCGGAGATCGCCCGGCACGTCGCACTGCGCAACGGCGAGCTCGACCTGGCCGACGGCACGACCGTCCAGCTCACCCAGTTCGACCTCGGCCCGCAGCGCCGGCCCCGGCTCCTCGTCAGCGCCCACTGGCTGGTCATGGACTACTACTCCTCCCGCGTGTTCTACGAGGACCTGCGCGCGGCCTACTTCGCCCTCGAACGGGGCGACGAACCGGTCCTGCCGCCCAAGACGGCCTCCCTGCCGCAGGCCGCGGCCCGGCTCCACGCGTACGCGGCGGGCGAGGAGGTCACGGCCGAGCTCCCGTACTGGAGCAGGCTCGCCGACCTCGCACCGCAGCCGCTGCCCGTCGACCACCGCCTCGGCCCCAACACACAGGCCTCCGCCGTCCGCCACTTCACGGAGGTGACCGGCGAGACCTTCGACGCGGTGGTCACCGGGCTCCCGCGCACGCAGGGCGCCGAGATCCGCGAGGTGCTGCTGACCGCGCTGGCCCGGGCCGTGACCGCCTGGACGGGACAGCCGGAACTCGTCGTCGAGGTCGAGGGCCACGGCCGCCGGCGGGCCTTCGGCTCACTGGACATCTCCCGTACGGTCGCCCGGTTCTCCACGCTGTCGCCGCTGGTGCTGCGCCCCGGCGACCTCGCCTCCGTGCGCGGGCAGATCAGGGAGATGCCCCACCAGGGCGTCGGCTACGGCCTGTTGCGCCACCTGCATCCCGACCACGCGGTACGGGCGCGCATGGCCGAGGTCCCCGTGCCCGAGATCGGCTTCAACTACTGGGGCGACGTCAGCGAGTACTTCACCGGTGACGCCCGCCCGGTGGTGGACTCCTTCGGCTACCACCGCAGCGACCTCGGCCACCGGACGCGGACGCTCGACCTGATGGCGATGGTGTCGGACGGCACCCTGCGGCTGGTGTGGACGTACAGCTCCCACCTGCACAAGGAATCGACGGTCCGGGCCCTGGCCGACCGCTTCATCGAAGAACTGCACACGCTGGCGCGGAGCGCCGGATGAACGGGGAAGAGAAGACCATGGAACACCCGCGTCCCGAGGACCTGTTCGGCGCGGTGACCGTGCCCGAGGTGCTGGAACTCGCCGCCACGACCTCGCGCGGGATCACCGTGGTGAACCGGCGGCTCGACCGGACCCCGATGCCGTACGCGCTGCTGGCCGCCGGTGCGCGGCGGGTGGCCGGCGGGCTGGTCCGGGCCGGGGTGGCCGAGGGGGACCGGGTGGCGATCGTCTCCTCCACCTCGCCCGGTTTCCTGCTCAGCCTGTTCGGCGTCTGGCGGGCGGGCGCCGTGCCCGTCATCCTGCCGCTGCCGCACCGGCTGTCGGACCTGCCGGAGTTCGTCGCCGAGATCAACCGGCGGCTCGACCACGTGGACGCGCGCTGCGTGGTGGTCGCCGACGCCTTCGGCGACTTCGTCAGCGGCCGGATCACCGGCGACCGGCCGGTGCTGACCTGCGGTGAACTGGCCGCGGAGCGGGAGGAGATCAGCGGACCGGTCCGGACCCGGCCCGAGGACCTCGCCTACCTGCAGTTCACCTCGGGCACCACCGGACTGCCCCGGGCGGTCGCGCTCACCCACCGGCAGATGCTCACGAACGCCGCGGTGTGCTGCGAACGGCTCGAACTGGTACGGGACCGCAGCGTGCACGTCAGCTGGCTGCCCCTGTACCACGACATGGGCCTGATCTCTGTCCTCTCCGGCATGGCCTACCGGATCAAGCTGGTGCTGCAGCCGCCGGAGGACTTCCTGGCCCGGCCGGACTCCTGGGTGGACGCCCTGTCCCGGTTCGGGGCCACCAGCACGGTGGCCCCGAACTTCGCCTACGGCCTCGCCGCCCAGGGCATGCGGCTGCGCCCGCGGGACCTCGACCTGTCCCACCTGGAGGTGTGCGGGGACGGCGCGGAGCCGATCCGGGCGGCCACCCTCGAACAGTTCGTGGAGGCGGGCGCCGCGTACGGGCTCCGGCCGCAGGCGATGACCCCGATGTACGGGCTGGCCGAGGCCACCCTGGCCGTCGCCATGGGAGAGGCGACCCGGCCACTGGTCTGGGACCACGTGTCCCGGGAGGGGCTGCAGGCGGGCGCCGTCGCGACGCCCGTGCCCGCCGGCGACCAGGGCGCCCGCGCGCTGGCGGTCTGCGGACCCCCGGTGCCAGGGGTCCGGATCGAGATCAGGCAGGAGGACGGCAAGCCGCTCGAGGAGCGGCGGGTCGGCGAGATCTGGGTGCACAGCCCTTCCCTGATGGAGGGCTACTGGGAGGACCCCGAGGCGACCGCGGCCGTCCTGCGCGACGGCTGGCTGCGCACCGGAGACCTCGGCTACCGGACCGAGGACGGCAGCCTGGTGGTCTGCGGCCGCGTCAAGGACATGATCATCGTCTCGGGCCGCAACCTGTACCCCGAGGACTACGAGCACGTCGCCGCCAAGGTGGAGGGCGTACGGCCGGTCTGCGCGGCCTTCGCGGTGCCGGACACCGAGCGGATGATCGTGGCCTTCGAGACCGCCAAGGGCTTCGACGACCACGCGGAGCTGGCGGCGCTGGTGATGAAGCGGCTGCGCGAGCACCTCGGGCACGCCCCCGACAAGGTCGTGGCCCTGGACAGGGGCGCGATCCCGCGCACCTCCTCCGGCAAGGTCCAGCGCGCCCTGACCCGGGAGCGCTACCTGACGGGGAAGCTCCCGGTCCTGGCGGAACTCGCCCGCTGACCGCCGCCGCCGGCCACGGACGCCGATCGCGGCCGCCCCGTACGAGACGGCCGCGATCGGCGTCCCACCGCCGCGGCGGGATCAGCGGCGGCGGCGCACCACGAGCCGCGCACCCCGCGAGGGGATCAGCGTGACGTGGTGCGCCTTCTGCTCCTCCGGGGCGGCCCGGTCGGGGCGGACCTCGTACCGCACGAGCACCTCGCGCAGGGCCACGGTCGCTTCGAGCAGCGCGAAACCGGCGCCGATGCAGCGGCGGGCGCCCCCGCCGAACGGGATCCAGGTGTGGGCCGGCGGCTGGCCGTCGAGGAAGCGCTCGGGGCGGAACTCGTCCGGCTGGTGGTGGTAGGCCGGGTCCGACTGCACCAGACCGATGGCGGGCATCACGGTGGCGCCGGCGGGCAGCCGGTAGCCGCCGACCGTGAGCGGCTCGGTCAGCTGCCTGGCCACCTCGTACACCACGGGCTTGAGCCGCAGCGCCTCCTTGGCGACGGCCGTGAGGTAGGCGTCGTCGCCCTCGTCCGCGGCGCGCTGCGCCCGCCTCAGCTGCGCCGGATCGCGGACCAGTTCGTGCAGCGCCCAGGCCAGCCCCGTGGCCGTGGTCTCGTGCCCGGCGAGGAGCAGGGTGATCAGCTGGTCGCGCAGCTCCGCGTCGCTGAACCCGCCGCCCTCCTCGTTCTCCGCCGCCTGGAGCAGGCGCGACAGCACGTCGGTCCGGCTGTGCAGGTCCGCGGCGCGGCGCCGGCCGGAGATCTCCGCGTACAGCAGCTTGTCGAGGCCCCGCTGGAGGCCGATGTGGCGGCGCCACGGCCCGAAGCGCTGCAGGAGCGGGTAGGGGAGTCCGAGCAGGGTGACCGGGCCGATGTCCGCGATGCCGCGCACGAGCGGGCGCATCCGCTTCAGCCTGGCCTCGTCGGTCACCCCGAACACCACCTGGAGGATCACCTCCAGGGTCAGGGCCTGCATCCGCTCGTGGGAGCTGAAGACGGTCTCCTCGGGCCAGCCGTCCACCTCCGCCCGGGTCAGCTCGCCGACCATCTCCTGGTAGCCGGCCAGCGCCGCACCGGTGAACGCGGGCATCAGCAGCCGGCGGGACCTGCGGTGCTCCGCCTCGTCGGTGAGGAGCACCGAGTGGTCACCGAGGGCCGGACCCATGATCGCGTTGCCCTCGCCCGCGTGCAGGACCTCCACCGGACCGCCGAAGACGGTCTTGATGTCCTCCTGCTTGGTGAGGATCACCAGATGGCGGGTGGGAGCGGTCAGCCGCAGCGTGAACACGTCCCCGTGGATGCTGCGGAGGGCCGGAAACAGCCGGTGCCGGTACTGGGCGAACAGCAGGGTCTGGACCACCGCGGGCAGGCGCAGACCGGGTGGCCGCTTCGTCGAGCCCGTTTCGGGTAAGCGTTCGGCGGTCGACACTTCATCAATTCCGCTGGTCATTGAGGAAATCCCCCTCGGTGAACGAATCTCTGTGTTTCGTTCGCATGCAAATCTGGTCCCGACTCACGCTAGCAGCCGGGTCGATGGGCAGAAATGGCGGAAGAACCGTTTCGGTCGTTAGGGTCCTGAGGTGCTCGAACTGATCCTTCCGGCCGCCGTGGCGTGTGCCGAGAGCTTTGTCGACGTATCCGAATCCACGCTCCTCCCGGC
The DNA here is from genome assembly GCF_040651555.1 of Streptomyces sp. NPDC048424. Taxonomy (NCBI): domain Bacteria; kingdom Bacillati; phylum Actinomycetota; class Actinomycetes; order Kitasatosporales; family Streptomycetaceae; genus Streptomyces; species Streptomyces sp. NPDC048424. The sequence continues at coordinate 128,206 of NZ_JBEZKE010000017.1, forward strand.
GGAATTGGAAGCCCTCGGAGGAGCCCGCCACGATAGGCGCCGCAGGGAGTTCACCACCGTCCGGCACTGCGCCCGGCGCGCCCTGGCGGAAATCGGCGTACCGCCCGTGGCGGTGCTGCCCGGCGAGCGCGGGGCGCCGGTGTGGCCGCGAGGGGTGGTCGGCAGCATGACGCACAGCCCCGGGTACCGGGCGGCGGCGGTCGCGCGCAGCACGGACGTACGGGCCGTGGGCATCGACGCGGAGCCCCACGAAGCCCTGCCGCGTCGGGTACGGGGAGCCGTCACACGCCCCGAGGAACGGGAGCGGCTGGCCGCCCTCGGCACCGACCGTCCGCAAGTCCACTGGGACCGGCTGCTGTTCTGCGCGAAGGAGGCCGTGTACAAGGCGTGGTTCCCGATGACGGGACGCCGGCTGGGCTTCGCCGACGCCTCGGTCGCCTTCGACCCGGCGGCCGGGACCTTCCGCGCGCAGATCGTCGAGGGGGCGGGGGCGGCCGGGGCGGGGGAGCGGACGGGGACCGCGGAGCCGCCCGCTCCCCTCCTGTACGAAGGACGCTGGGCGGCCACCCCCGAGCTGCTCCTGGCCGCGGTCGTCGTACTGCCCTGACCCGCCGTCGGGAATCGGCAGGACCACGCCATCAGGCACGCCAGGCGGACACCGCGGTGAGGGCTTGTTCCAGGTTCAGCCGGGGATCGCACAGGGGCTCGGGGCGGGCGGCGAGCCCGGGGACGCCGTCGGCTCCGGCCACGCACTCCAGCACCTCGTCGGGGGTCGCCTCCAGGTGGAGTCCGCCGGCCGCTGCGCCGGCGGACTCCACGGCGTGCTGGAAGCCCGCGATCTCGCGGACGATCTCCTCGACGAGGCGGGTCTTGCGGCCGCTCGCAGTGGTGACGGTGTTGCCGTGCATCGGATCGCACATCCAGACCACGGGGTGCCCTGCCCGGCGTACGCACTCCACGAGGGCCGGCAGGTCGCGCCGTACCGTGCCGGCGCCCTGCCGGGCGATCAGGGTGAGCCGGCCCGGCCGGCGGTCGGGATCGAGCAGCCCGCACAGCTCCACCAGCTCCGCGGGGCTCATCGTCGGCCCGACCTTGCAGGCCACCGGGTTGTCCACCGCCGCGAGCAGGCGCACGTGGGCCCCGCGGGTGGAGCGGGTGCGCTCGCCGATCCAGGGCCAGTGCGTGGAGGAGAGGAACGTCCGCCCCGCGCCGTCCCCGCGCACCAGCGGGAGTTCGTAGTCGAGGACGAGGGCCTCGTGGCTGGTCCAGGTGGTGGCGTAGGTCCACCCCGTGTCCGGCCGCAGGGCCGCCTGGACGGAGAGGGCGGCCCGGTAGCAGTGCGTGAGCCCGCGCGGGTCGTGTGCACGGGCCGCCGGGTCCGGTTCCGGCCGGTTCACCATGTGCCCCCGGAACACCGGCAGTTCACGGCCCCGGTGCCGCTCCGTGGGCCGGGAGCGCGGCTTGGCGTACTGCCCGGCCATCCGGCCGACCCGTACCGTCGGCCTGCCGGTGATCTCCGAGAGGGCCGAGGCCAGGACGTCGAGCATGCGGACCTTGTCGCGCACGGCTTCGGGCGTGCTGTCGGCGGGATCCTCCGCGCAGTCCCCGGCCTGCAGGATGCCCACGTCGCCCAGCGCGGCCCCGGCGACGACCTGGCCGAACCGGTCGATGTCGCCGGGGCCGACGAGCCCCGGCGCCGACCGCAGTCGCCCTACGGCGGCGCCGAGGGCCTCGTGAGCCGCCCAGTCGGGTTGCTGGGACGCCGGCAGGGCGGCGATGTGGTCCAGGGCTTCGGGCGGGTACGGCTCCCCTCCGTACCATCCCGGTTTGTCGATGAGAGATATGCCGTGCGGCATGGTGGTCCCCCTAAGTGTGGTGCTCTTCGTGCCGATGGTGCTGTGGTGGTCCGCTTCACGCGGCCACTTCCCCGGCCGACGGGTGCGGCTCGGCCGGTTTGACGGTCAGGCGCCGCACGCTGGAGCTGCACAGGGCGAAACCGGTGGCCGCGACGACCAGTACGGCGCCGGCCACCAGCGTGGTGTCGAGGCCGGCGTGGAGCGCGATCGGGCCCGCGGCCACCTCCCCGACCGGGATGGCGACGAACGAGCCGAGCGCGTCGTAGGAGTAGACCCGGGCGAGCCGTTCCGCAGGGATGTTCTCCTGCAGGGACACGTCCCAGGCGACCGCCAGTTGTTCCAGGGCCACACCGTTGACGAACATCGCGGCCAGCAGCACGGCGATGTGCGAGGTCGTCCCGAGCGCCAGCAGCGGCACCGCCTCGAACGCCCCGACGGCCGCGCCGATCCGCAGGGCGTGCCGGGGCCGGGTACGGGCCGCGATGAAACCGCCCGCGAAGGCGCCCGCCGTCTGCGCGGCGAGCAGCAGCCCCCAGGTCGTCCGGCCGAAGGACTGGTCGGCGATGGTGGGGCCGAGCACCTGCAGCCCGCCCGCGACCACCGCGTTGATGACGAGGAACTGGAGCACCACCACCCACACCCAGGTGCGGGAGGTGAACTCCGACCAGCCCTCGCGCAGTTCGGCCAGCGGCCGGGCCGGCCCCGCGACCGGCGACGCGGTCTTCGCGGCCCGGATCCCGGCGAAGCACAGCCCCGCCAGCAGGAACACGGCCGCGTTGACGGCGATGCCCCAGCCGGGGCCCGCGAAGCCGACGACGAGCCCGCCGGTCGAGGCACCCAGGACCATCCCCGCGTTGACGGCCATCCGCACGACCGCGTTGGCCGGCCGGATCATCCCGTGCGGGACGGTCTGCGGTACGAGGGCGGCCGCCGCCGGCAGCGACACCGCCGCCACCATGCCGTTGATCACGCTGATGACGACGAGCACCGGGATCGAGGCGAAGCCGAACAGCACGCTCGCCGCGATCACCGCCTGGGCCAGTCCGGCGGCCACGCTCGACCCCTGGAGCACCAGCCGGCGCGGCAGCCGGTCGGCGATCACACCGCCGAACAGCAGCAGCGCCACGTTGGCCACCGACCGCGCCCCGACGACGATCCCCAGGTCGATCAGCGAACCGGTCAGGTCGAGCACCGCGAACGACAGCACGATCGGTGCCATGGCGTTGGCGAAGTAGGTCGCCATCCGGCCCCCCGCCAGGCAGCGGAAGTCCCGCTGCCTGAGGGGGTCCAGCAGCGTGGGGGCGTGGGCGGCGTCGACGCTCACCGCCCGACCGCCGGACTCTCCACGATCAGCACGCTGTTGGCGGCGGCGCCCTGGTGCGTGTTGATGAGTTCACCGGGCTTGGGAGTGGCGTGCCGGACGTAGACGCCCGACAGCTCGCGGCCGTACATCATCGGCCCCAGTACGCAGGGCACGGCGGCGCTGCGGATCTCCCCGGTCGTGTCGTGCGCGAACTCGAGGGTGACGAGGTCGGCGTCCACCACCCGCTGGAGGATGTGGTCGCCCTTCGCGGCGGCCGCCAGGAGCAGCTCCCGCCACTCCTCCTCGGTCACCGAGCGGCCCAGGGTCACCCCGGCGCCGCCGTAGCCGTCGCCGGGTTTGAGCACCAGGGAGGTCCGGTCCTCGCCGAGGGCGTCCGCCCGGGCCGTGGTGGTGTGCGGGATGTGCCGGCGTACGAACTCCCGGTCCGCCGGATCCAGCAGGGGCAGGTCCTCCCAGATCCAGGCCAGCACCCGCTTGTCGCTGACCGGACTGGTCGCCTCCGGGGTGTACATGCGGACGGTGCCCGCCCGCAGGGCCCGGTCCAGTGCGTCGAGCCCGGCGCCCGCCTGCTCGACCGGTGTGAACAGCCGGAACACGGCGTCCACGATCTGCTCGCCGGCCCGCAGCCGCTGCCGGTCGTCGAGGGCCAGCCGGTCCAGCGGGTACCCGACGACGCTGACACCGTGCGCCTTGCCCCGTTCCCCCATGGGGGCGAGGAAGCCGATGAAGTCGTCCAGGTCGGCGAGGGAGTCGAGGCCGTCCTCGCGGAAGACGGGGACGAGCAGGCAGCTGCCGTCGGCCAGGCCGAGGAAGGACACCAGCTCGGCGAAGAACGCGTCGACCGCCGACGGCGGGGTGCGCAGCGGGCCCGCCGGGCCGTCCGGTCCGGCGGGGAGCAGGTCGGCGTAGACCCGGTGGAACTGGGCGGCGATGAGGTCGGCCTCGATGGCCCCGCCGATCGCCCCGTCGATGTTGAGCTCGACGACCTTGGGAACGCCGCGTTCGACCATGACGTCGGCGCGCAGGGAGGTCAGCAGCCGTTCGCTGAGCGGCTGCGCCGGATCGAGGAGCGGGAACTGCTCCCGGGGCATCGAGAGGGCCTCCAGCAGTTCGCCGGCCGTCCCCACCCGGCGCAGGCACGCGTCGAGCACCAGGCCCGCCGCGCGGTCCGCCACCGCGCCGACCAGTGCGTGGGCCTCGGGGCCCAGCATCAGGGGCCGGGTCGGGCACCAGGAGTCCGCGACGCGCGGCACTCCGGCGTTCGCCCGGCGCCAGTGGTCCCGGCCGAGCGCGGCGATCCGCCCGCGCAGCTCCTCGGGAAGGGTGTCGTACAGGTCCACCACGCGTACGTCGGCCATCAGGGCGACACCCACTTCGCGTACCGGGGGAGCAACCCCAGCTCGGCCTGCCGGTAGGTGTGCACGATCGCGGCGACCACGGCGTTGTCCGTGTCGAACCCGGTCCCGTCCACGCACCGGACCGGGCGTACGCCCCCGGCGGTGCTCGCCACGCACAGGGCCTCGCAGGTCGGCAGGTCGGCGGCGGTGAGCGGGCTCCGGTCCACCTCGTACCCGAGGTCGTGGGCGATCTCGATGACGGAGGCCACGGTGATCCCGTCGAGCGCGGCCGGGGAGTCGGGCACCAGGAGGGTGCGTCCGCGCACCCCGAAGACGTTCTGCACGGTGCACTCGGCGACGAAACCGGTGTCGTCGAGCAGCAACGCGTCGTCGTAGCCGCGCCGCTGGGCGTCCATCCAGGCGATCCTGGAGTTGAGGTAGCCGGCGGAGACCTTCGCCTTGGTCGGGAAGGCGTGCGGGCTGAGCCGGGCGACCGACGACAGGGTCAGCCGGGGCTGCTGCCCGCGGATGAGCTCGTCGAAGGACGAGACGTCGAAGGCCAGGACGGCCACCTGCGCCTGCGCACCGGGCGCGGCCAGGCCGAGCACCCCGTCGCCGAGGAAGGCGACGGGACGCAGGTAGGCCCGGCGCAGACCGTTGGCGGTCAGCGTCTCGTGGCAGGCGGCGGCGAGTTCGGCGGGGGACCGGGCGAGCGTCGTTCCCACCAGGCGGCACGACTCGGCGAACCGGGTCATGTGCTCCTCCAGCCGGAAGACGTGGTGGCCGTCGTCCCCGGAAGGGAAGGCGGAGAGGCCTTCGAACACGCAGAGTCCGTAGTGGAGGCTGTGGTTGGCGAGGGTCAGCGCGGTGTCCCCGGCGGGCACCATGCTGCCCTGCCACCACATCAGCTTCGCTGGTTCGTTCATTCCTCAGTCCTTGTCGTGCCGGGCGAGCACCCGGCAAATCAGGTCGCCCACCTCGACGGTGCGTGCGGTGCCGCCCAGGTCGGGTGTCAGCAGGTCTGCGCACAGCACCTCGTCGACGGCGCGTTCCACGGCGGTGTGCGCCTCGGACAGGCCCATCCGGTCCAGCATCAGCGAGTAACTCAGCACGGAGGCCAGCGGGTTGGCGCGTCCCGTGCCCACGAGGTCGGGCGCGCTGCCGTGGACGGCCTCGAACACGCCGAGGAACTCCGTGTCCTCGGGGTCGTAGCTGGCCGAGGGCGCGATCCCGAGCCCGCCGGCGAGCATCGCGGCCTCGTCGCTGAGGATGTCCCCGAAGAGGTTGCCGGCCACCACCACGTCGAAGCGGGCCGGGTCGCGGATCAGCTCCATGGCCGCGGCGTCCACGTACAGGTGGTCGCACTCCACGTCCGGGTAGGACGCGGCGATGGCGCGGAACCGGCTCTGCCACAGCGGGCCGGCGCTCGGCATCGCGTTGCTCTTGTCGACGAGGGTGAGCCTGCGGCGGCGGGAGCGGGCGAGCGCGAAGGCGGCCGTGACCGCCCGGTCCACGGCCCAGCGGGTGTGGACGCCGACCTCCATCGCGACGTGGCCGGGGCGGCCGCCCCGGACCGTGCCGCCCACGCCGACGTACACGTCCTCGGTGTTCTCCCGCACGATGACGAGGTCCACGTCCTCGACCGAACGCACGTGCTTGAGCGGGCAGTGCGCGAGCGTGCGCAGGCGCACCGGCCTCAGGTTGACGCTCAGTTCGAGCTGCTGGCGCAGCCCGCCGATGATCCGGATCGCGTGCCGGTTGTCGGGGATCCGGGCGTCGCCGAGCGCGCCGAGCAGCACCGCCCGGTAGTCGCCGCGGATGGCCTCGATGTCGATGTCGACGTCCCCGTGCTCCAGGAACCAGTCGGCGCTGTAGGGCAGCACCTCCGTCTTCAGACCGGTGCCGAAGACGTCCTCGACCACCGCGTGCACCTTCAGCACCTCGGCCATGACCTCCGGGCCGATGCCGTCTCCCGGGATGACCGCGACGGTGCTCACGAGGCCGACGCCTCCGCCCGGACCTGAGCGCCCGCGTAGGCGACGAGGCCGCCCGCGGTGAGCAGCTCCCGCTCGAAGGCGGAGGGCGGGGTGATCGGCGCGGAGGTGCCCCGGGTGACGTTGACCAGCTCGCCGCGCTCGTCGTCGACGACCAGCCGGTCGCCCTCCCGGATCTCGTAGGCGAACTCCCCGACCTCCACCAGCCGCAGGCCGATGTTGAGGGCGTTGCGGAAGAAGATCCGCGCGAAGCTGTGCGCGACGACGAAGGGCGCGCCGGAGGCCTTGATGCCCATCGGGGCGTTCTCGCGGGAGGAGCCGCAGCCGAAGTTCATGCCGCCGACGATCACCGAGCCGCTCAGGTCGTGCCCGGTCCCCGCGTAGTGGTCGAGGAACGGCTGGTTGCCCGCGTGGGCCATGATGTGCTTCTTGTACTCGGCCGGGTCGGGGATCTGGCAGAACACGCCCGGCAGGATCACGTCGGTGTTGACGTGGTCGCCGAAGACCCAGGCGAGGCTTCCGCCGCCCCCGGCGCCGCCCGCGCCCGCCGTCGCCGCGGGGAGCACGTCCGCGCCGCCCGTGAGCGGGGCCCGGCCCTCGCGCGCCGAGTGGAGCGCGAACAGCTCGTCGATGCCGCGCAGCAGCGCCTCCTCGTCGGCGTAGTAGTCGCTGCGGTCGCCGATGGGGGCGAGTACGCCGCTCAGCGCGGCCCGGGCGGCGACGGCGGGGCTGGCCAGGACGACACTGGCGTCGACGTCCCCGCACCGGCCGCGGAAGTTCCTGTTGGAGGTGAAGATCGCGACCTCCCCCTTGCCGAGCACACCGGACTTGATGCCGATGCAGGGCCCGCAGCTGGAGGACTCCACGTAGCAGCCGGCCTCGATCAGCACGTCGATCAGGCCCTCCTTCATCGCCGCCCGGTAGGCCTTCTGGGAGGCGGGGATGACGATGGTGCGCACCCCCTCGTGGACCCGCTTGCCCCGCAGGACGTCCGCGACGACCCGCAGGTCCTCCAGGTGCCCGTTGGTGCAGGAGCCGATGAAGACCTGGTCGACCGGTACCTCGCCGTTCTCGTTGGCCCTCCGGGCCAGCGGCGCCACGCCCGTCATCAGGTCCTCGCGGCCCTCGTACGCGGCCCAGTCGCGCAGGACGTGCTGGAGCTGGTGCGTGCCGACGGCGTTGTCCGGGGAGAACGGCAGCGCGACGGTCGGCTCGATCAGGCCCAGGTCGATGTCGATCACGTCGACGTACTCGGTGTCGTCCTCGTCGATGGTGAAGGTCGGGTAGCCCACCTCGTCGCCGAGGTAGTCGGCGAGCACCCCGTCCGTGGGGAACAGGCCGTACTTGGCGCCCATCTCCACCGCCATGTTGCTCAGCGACAGCCGGTCGGTGATCGCCAGGGAGGCGAGGCCGGGGCCGCCGAACTCCAGGCTGCGGTAGACCGCGCCGTGCACGCCGATCAGCCCGCACAGGTACAGCGCCACGTCCTTGCCCTGCACGTGCGGACGCAGGCTCCCGCGGAAGCGGACCAGGGTCGCCTCGGGCACCCGCATCCAGACGCTGCCCCGGACCAGGGCCATGGCCAGGTCGGTGGAGCCGATGCCGGTGGCGAGCGAGCCGATCGCGCCCGCCGTGCAGCTGTGCGAGTCGGCGCCGACCGCGACGTCGCCGGGGCGGATCAGCCCCTGCTCGATGAGGATCTTGTGCTGGATGCCGCCGTCGTAGCCCACGTCGAACACCTTGATGCCGTGCTCGCGGGCGAACCGCCGCAGCTCGACGAGGATCGAGGCCATCGAGGCGGTGTGGGTGGGGACGACGTGGTCGAAGACGAAGGCGGTCCTCTCACGCTGCGCGGCGAGGCCGGCGGCTATGTAGTCGTCGTCGAAGCCGGAGTCCCGGAGGATGTCCAGGGCCCACTTGACGGTCATCTCGCTGCCCCAGCACAGGTCGAACGGCAGGTCCACGACCTCGCCGGTGCTGACGGGACGGCCGAGCTTGTGCTCGAAGAGCTGTCGTACGAGAGTCATCGCAGAACGCGTCCATCCTGGTTGCCGAGAAGCTGTTTCTTGAGGCAGTCGAAGACGGCGACGTACGGCTCGATCCGCCGGTGCGCGGTGGGCGAGGAGAACCGGATCCAGCCGTGCACCGGCGCCGGGCGGCAGCCGCGCAGCCGCTTCGCGTCCGCCGAACCCATGCCGTAGGCGATGCGCCGGGCGCCGCCCGTGACGGCCCGTTCGACGAGGTGGTAGAAGACGAGGTTGAAGTAGGCGTAGGAGGCCCCGACGGCGGAGGCGTCGAAGCCGAGGAACTTGGGGTGCAGAACGCCCCCGCCCTCCAGGCACAGCAGGAAGCCCGCGATGTCGGGCCCCTCGGCCTCCCGGCCGCGCACCACGTACAGGGCGGGGCCCAGCCGCGGGGCGCCGAGGAGCGCGGTGAACAGCCGCTCCATCGCGGCCCGGTCGGCCGGCAGCCCGTACTTCTTCTGCTGTTCCTCCGACAGTTCGGCGCAGCGGGCGATCACCGCCGGGTCCGGCCGCGTGATCTGCTCGACCCGCATCCCGGCCTCCGCGAACTTGCGGATCTCGGACCGGACGACGGTACGGCGCTTGCGCCCCAGGGCGTCCAGGTACTCCTCCAGGGTGGTGTGCGACCCGGTGTCGAGGTCGTACTCCAGGTCGGAGAGGAACCCCAGGTAGCCGTGGCCGGCGAGGGCGCGGTGCAGGTCCCCGTCCCCGCCGGACTGCCACAGGAAGGACTGCGAGGGGATCTCCTGCGACGCGCAGAACTCGTCGACCCCCACGAGGAGTTCACCGATCGCGCGCTGCCGGTCGACGCCCGGCAGGGTGAGGACGTCGGCGGCGTACCCGTACGGACTGGTCATCACCAGCGCCGGATAGCCGACCGCACGCGTGTGCCCGGCCTCCGTGCGCACGACGGCGGCGAGCAGCGCCGCGGCCTCGGCGGCCTCCTCCCGCGGCCGGTCCCGCGCCAGGGCCTGCCGCAGGTGGTCCATCTCGTAGTCGCCGAAGAGCGCGCCCGTCGGATCGTGGTACGCAAACGCGTCCGGGTCCCGGACCAGCAGGCCCTGGAGGCCGGCGACGGTGCGCGCCCCGTCCCGCAGCAGGAACAGGACCAGCTCGAAGCCGAAGCACTCCTCGACCGCGCGCAGCCAGTCGTGGGAGAGGTACACGTGCGTGTCGGGGACGAGCGCGTCCCACTCCTCGCGGTCCACGCCGGATGCCGACCGTACGACGACGACCTCAGTGCCCACGGACGTCAACGCCCTTCGTGGCGACCGCGATGAGGCGCTCGGCCCGGTGGTCGTAGGGTCCGCCGGCGTAGTCCCCGTGGAAGCGGACGTCGGTGAAGCCGGCGGACGTGAGCATCGTCCGCAGTTCGGCGGCGCCGTAGAGGTGGAGCGTCATCGAACCCCGGGCCGCGTGCGAGCCGTCGACGGAGTACCAGTCGCTGCGCAGCCGGCTCCAGTCGTCGAGGACGGTGTCGCGCTGGAAGAGCAGCTTTCCGTCCTGCTCGGAGCAGGAGACCCGCTCGTCGAGACGCGCGAGGATCTCCTTGCCGACGACGTCGACGAGCAGGGTCCCGCCCGGCGCCAGGCTGGTGTGCGCGTTGCGCAGCACCTGGACGTTGTCCTCGTGCCGGTCCAGGTAGCCGAAGGAGGTGAACATGTTGACGACGGCGTCGAAGGCCTCCGGCTCGGCGAAACGGAGCATGTCCGCCTCGACGAACCGGGCCTTGACGCCCGCGTCATGGCAGCGCGTCCGGGCGCGGTCGAGCAGCGGCGCGCTGAGGTCCACGCCGGTGACCGCGTGGCCGGCCCGCGCCAGCGGCACCGTGAACAGGCCCGGTCCGCAGCACAGGTCGAGGACGCGGGCCCCGGGCGGGAACCGGAACAGCGGGGAGTGCTCCACGATCCGCACGGCCTCGGCGGCGCGCTCCGCGGAGAACAGGTGCGGGTAGAAGTCGTCCCAGAACGCCTGGTCCGCGAACCAGCCGCTCATGCCCGTACGGCCGTTCGCGCGCGGTGGATCTCGATCACCTGGGCCTCGGTGACGCTGGACTTCGTCAGCACGGACGCCGCCTTGACGTCGAGGAGCACCGCGCCGAGGACCTCGTCGTCGTACGGGAGCCCGTGGGCGTCCAGGACGTGGGCGATGATGCCCTTGCCGGAGTGCTTGCCCATGACGATCCGCCTCGTGTGGCCCACCAGTTCGGGCCGCAGCGGCTCGTAGGCGGTGGAGTCCTTCATCACCGAGGACACGTGCAGGCCGGACTCGTGCGAGAAGGCGTTGCCGCCGACGATCGGCTTCATGGGGCTGACCCCGATGCCGGACAGGTCGGCGATGAGGTTCGACATGGGCTTGAGCCGGGACAGGTCGACGTTGGTCTCGAACCCGTACAGCTGGGTCAGGGCCACGGTCACCTCCTCCAGGGAGGCGTTGCCCGCCCGCTCGCCGAGGCCGTTGATCGTGCACTGGACCTCGTCCGCGCCGCCGAGGATGCCCGCGACCGTGTTGGCCGTGGCGAGGCCGAAGTCGTTGTGGCAGTGGAGCGAGAGCGTCACGCCGATCCGCGAGCGCAGCCGGGAGATGAGGGTGCGGAAGGCGTCGGGGGTGGTGGAGCCGACGGTGTCCGCGACGCCGACCAGGTCCGCGCCGCTCTCCTGGGCGAGGACGAGGACCTCCTCCAGGTAGTCGTAGGAGGTCCTGGTGGCGTCCTCGGAGCCGCAGCCGACGTACATGCCGAGGCCCTTGGCGTACGCGATGCCGTCGGCCATCTCGGCCTTCAGCCGCTCGCGCACCGCGCTGTCCGTACCGCCGAACTTGACCCGCATGTGCACGTCGGAAGTGGGCACGAAGGTGTAGATGGCGTTCGCCCCGCAGGCCTTGGCCAGGTCGATCTCGGTCCGGTTGGGCCGGCAGAACGCCACCACCCGGGCGCGCAGGCCCAGGGCGGAGATGCCGCGCACGGCGTCCTGGTCGGCCTGCGAGGAGGCCGGGAAGCCGGCGTCGATGACGTCGACGCCCATCTCGTCGAGGAGGCGGGCGATCTTCACCTTCTCCTCGACCTGGAAGGCGACTCCGCACGTCTGCTCGCCGTCGCGGAGCGTGGTGTCGCAGACGAGGATCTTCCTCGCCGCTGATGCGGTCCCGGTCATGCGCCCTCTCCCAACAGGTACTCGCGGCACTTGGTGCCGATGACTTCGCCGGAGAACCGGGGCCGGCGCCCGTAGACGACCCAGGTGGTGGTCACGGCGCCGATGTAGCGGTCCAGGCGCAGCGTGCCGTTCGACTTCTCCAGGTACTCCAGGTGGGTGAGCCCGGAGTCGTAGGCCCCCGCCAGCAGTTGGGCGCCGACCACGGGCTTGGACGCCACCGGGACGACCTCCTCCCACTGCGACACGTCGACGTACCCGGCGGTCGCCGGGACGAGCCCGAGCGACCTGGGCCGCTCCACGTCGGCACGGCTGAGCAGCACCAGTTCCTTGGTGGGGTACACGAAGGTGTCCACCACGTGGACCTCGCTGAAGTACCGCTCGGTGAGCAGGTGCACCTCGGGGTGCGCGCTGCACTGCACGAGGTAGTCGGACTCGCCGCGGCGCACCCGCTCCAGGCCCTCGTGCAGGTCGATGGTGAGGTCGATCTTGGCGTCGTGCTCGATGCCCTGGAACCCGAAGTAGTGCTGCAGGGCGTTCTCGTGGCAGCTTCCCCCGGGGCCGAGGGTGGTGAACGTCAGGGTCATCGCCGTGCCTCCACAGTCTTCGCGGCCGCCGGAGCATCGATGATCTCGTCCTCCAGGCGGCACGCCTCGTCGATGAGCAGGGTCGCCAGGGACCGCATGAACTCGGGTGAGAGGTTCAGCCGTTCGCCCCGGGCCGCGTACGCCTCGCGCACCGTGGTGACCCGTTGCGGCTGCATCATCGGGATGCCGTTGGCCCGCTTGACCTCGGCCACTTCGCAGCAGATCGCCAGGCGCGCCGCCACGAGCTCCGCCAGCTGCCCGTCCAGTGCCTCCAGCCGTTCCCGGAAGGGCCGCAGGACGTCTTCGGGGGTCGCGTTCATCGCGAGGCCTCCCTCGCGAGGGCGCGGGCCGCGCCGCGCAGGGACGGGAGTCCGTATCCGCCCTCCTGGACGAACACGGTGGGCAGCCGCTGCTCGGCCAGCAGTGCGGCGACGGGCCCGAACACCTCCGGCGGGAGCGTCCAGGAGCCGTGCGGGTCGCCCGCGAGCACGTCGTAGCCGACCGAGACCACCAGGGCATCGGCGTCGTTCCGGAGCAGGTGCGACAGGGCGTCCTTCACGAGCGCCAGGAACCCCTCCGTGCCGGGGTCGGACTCCACGCCGAAGAGTCCCGGTCCCGGCTCGAAGGAGTACGGGAAGTCCTCGGCGTGGCTGGAGTGCACCGAGGCGAACGGCAGCGTGGGATCGTCCTGGACGCAGGCGAGGGTGCCGTTGCCCAGGTGGTAGTCGACGTCGAGGATGCCGACCCGGGCCACGCCCTCCTCGCGCAGGGTCCGGGCGGCGACGACGGCGTTGTTGAGGAAGCAGTAGCCGCCGTACCAGCCGGGGCCCGCGTGGTGGCCCGGGGGCCGCACCAGGGCGTAGCTGTTCTCGCCCCGGCGGGCCGTCAGCTCGGCCGCCCGGACCGCGGCGGCCGCCGCGCCCAGTGCGGCGGGCCAGACCCCGCGGGTCACCGGGGTCTCCTGCTCCAGGCCGGGTGCCGAGAACGCGCTGTCGAGCACCGCGTCCCGGCCCTCGGGCACCCCGTCGCGCAGGTGCTCCAGCAGGGCCGCGTCGTGCACCGCGGCGACCATCCGCTCCGCGCGGGCCGTACCGTCCGCGCCGAGCGGGGCCGCCACCGCGCCGCCGTCGAGCAGCCCGGCCAGGATCCGGTGGATCCGCTCGGGTACCTCCTTGCTGGCCACCTGGGCGCCGCCCGGCTCGACCGTGAACGGCAGCGCCTCGGACTCCTCGGGTACCACCACGTGCAGCGTCATGACAGGTCCTTGATCACGCGCGGGCCGATGACACGGAAGCCGGAGCGCTCGTAGAACGCCAGGGTCCGCGGGTAGGACGGGAACTGCTCGGCGGGCAGGCACACTTCGACCCGCCGGACGCCGTCCGCGGAGCACCGCGCGTCCAGCGCCTCGAGCAGCAGCGCCGCGACCCCCCGGGACCGCAGCTCCGGTGCCACCCACAGCTCCTGGACGTGGCGGTACGGGGCGGCGAGCCGCAGCGCGGTCTGGGTGGTGTACCCGAGTACGCCGACCACGCGCCGGCGCCCGTCCCGCGCGACCAGCACGCCCGAGCCGTCCTTGCCGGCGATGGCCTCGTCCACGGCCGCACCGAGGCCCGGGATCGTGTGGGAGGGGTCGCCGCGCAGCTCCCGCAGGAGGGCGGTGACCGCCTCGGCGACCGCCTGCGCCTCCGCCGGCTCGGCCGGGCCCGTCTCGAACTCCACCGTGCTCACCCCTGATACCTCGCAGCCGTTCCCGATGTGACCTCGCGCAGCTCCTCGACGCCGAGGACCCGCAGCAGCGCCCGTGCCTTCAGCCGCGTCTCCTGGAACTCCTCCTCGCCGTCCGAGAGCACGATGAGCGCCCCGCCCACGCCGATGCGCACGCGGTTGCCCTCCCAGACGATGGTGCGGATGACGATGGACTGGTCCGCCGCCCCGTCGAAACCGAAGTACCCGAGGCTGCCGGAGTACACCCCGCGCTCCTCCGGCTCCAGCGCGTCGAGGAGCTCCACGGTCCGCTTCTTCGGCGCGCCGGTCATCGACCCGCCGGGGAAGAGCGCCTCCACGCAGTCGACCGCGCCGCGGTCGGCGCGCAGCCGGCCCCGCACCGTGGTGACGAGCTGGTGCACGGTGGCGTACGACTCGGCGGCCATCAGCTTGGGCACGTGCACCGTGCCGGTGTCGCAGACCTGGCCGAGGTCGTTGCGGAGCAGGTCCGCGATCATCAGGTTCTCGCTGCGGATCTTGCGATCCGTCTCCAGCGCCCTGCGGGCCGCCTCGTCGGCCACCGGATCGGCGTGCCGGGGAGCGGTCCCCTTGATCGGCTTGGCCTCCACCTCGCCGTTGCCGGCCACCGTGACGAACCGCTCCGGCGAGGAGCTCAGGATCGAGCGCTCGCCCAGCCGCACGTACGCGGAGTAGGGCGCCGGGTTGGTCTCCCGCAGCCGGAGGTAGGTGTCCAGCGGGTCGGCCTCGCTGGTGCCGGTGATCTGGTACGTGTAGCAGGCCTCGTACGAGTCGCCGTCGCGCAGCCACTGCTGGACGGTGTCGAAGTGCTCCAGGTACGTCTCCCGGTCGACGCCGGGTTCCAGTACGGCTGGTGCGGCCTCCCGTCGGGGCCGGGGCACCAGGGCCCGCCGGGCCAGCGCGCGCACCTCCTCGCACCACGCGTCGTGCTCCTCGGCGGAGAGCCCCACCGTGATCAGGTAGCGCCGGTCGGTCTCGTGGTCGTAGGCCGCGTAGCGGTCCACGCGGAGCAGCTCCGCGTCCGGCCGCTCACCGCTGCCCGCCCGGCCGATGCCGACGCTGCCCTTGACGCCGTAGCCGAGATAGCCGAGGTAGCCGCCGGCGAACGGCACGGGCGAGGCGCCGGCCGGCACGGGGGTGGCCGCGAGACCGGACCTCAGGTGCTCGAAGACGGTGCCGCGGACGCGCTCCACGCTCTCGTGGGTCTCGCGCTCGACGACGTTCGCCGCCGCGTACGCCCGGATCACCTCCAGGCCGTCGCCGGCGCACGAGCCGAGGTAGCTGTGGCGGCCCATCCCGTACGCCGTGCGCGAGCTGTCGAGCCAGAAGCCGTACGGACTGTCGGCGAACGCGCGCAGGAACAGGTCCTCGGCGCTCAGGTCGACGTCCAGTTCGCTCCAGCGGAGGGCGGGCGTGATGCCCAGGAAGTTGGCGATGATCTGCTCGCCGTACTCGCTGTCCACCGACTCGGGGTGGAACTGCACGCCGTGCAGCGGGCGTTCGCGGTGCCGCAGGCCCATCAGCAGGCCGCCGTCGGACCAGGCCGTGGCGACGAGGTCCTCCGGCAGCGGTTCGGTGACGGTGAGGGAGTGGTAGCGCACCGCGCGGAAGCCCTGCGGGATGCCGGCGAAGACTCCGGTCCCGGTGTGGGTGATCGCGCTCGTCTGGCCGTGGACGACCTCCGGTGCGTGCCGGACCTCACCGCCGAAGGCGAGGGCCAGGCCCTGGTGGCCGAGACACACGCCGAGGACGGGCACGGTGGCCTGTTCGAGCAGGGCCCGGCAGAGCCCGAAGTCCTCTTCCCTGGCCGCGGTGCCCGGGCCCGGGGAGATCACGACGTGGGTGAAGTCCTGTCGCAGGAGTTCGTCCGCCGTCGCCTCGTCGTTGCGCACGACGACGGGAGGTACGCCTGCCACTTTCCATAACAGCTGGAAGAGGTTCCACGTGTAGGAGTCATAGTTGTCTACGAGAAGGATCCGCAGGTCTATCACGATGTGGTCGAGCTCCTTGACGGCCGGAGCGGGCCTTTTGGGCACGGTGATCCGGCTGACCGATTCTTCTATCGGTGGTGATTCACGGGTGAATCGATCGCTCTGAATTGAGCACGCGTCGGCATGTTCAAGAGGAGGGTGCGCATGGCGAAGCCAATGAAAGTGACATGTGAAGCCCCCGTCATGTCTGTCACTGCTCGGATCTTCTCGGATGCGCAGAATGGTCGTGCGATCGATGCGGTGGTCCGAGAAGGCCGTTCCAACGTTCGATGCTAGTCATGCCGGGCCGAATATGCACCCTCGTGTGACCCAGCCCACTGCGGCCTGGGGTTGGGCGGTGCGCCATGGTCGGGGCACTTCGTCGGAATCACGCGTTGACAAACGGTCCGAACATATCCACCGACCCATTCCATTCAAGCCACATCTACTTGTGGGGGCCGGGGTGTGACCGGAAATCGGCGGTCTTTGCTGATCAACTCGCCGGCAGGGCGGCATTTTTCGGCCATGGGTCCGCGTGATCGCCCTCACGTAAAAGCCGTTTTTGCCGGGACATGCTTGCTGGTACGTTGATCGGAACAACCCCGTTCGTACAGCCGGTTCACGAGAGCGGCTCGACTTGAAAGGGGGGCCCGGAAATTCACGATCCTGACATGCGTGATCGCGCGCAGGGTCCCCGGGAGGCGTCATGCCCCACAAGGTGATTCTGGCGCTTCTCGCAATCGGCTCCTTTGCCGTCGGCACCGACGGATTCGTCATCAGCGGGATTCTTCCGCGTATCGCCGGTGAACTGGACGTGTCCGAACCGGTGGCCGGACAGCTCGTCACGGCCTTCGCGCTCAGCTACGCGATCAGCGCTCCGGTCCTGATGACCCTGACCGCGGGCCTGTCCCGGCGCGTCATGCTGCGCGGCTCCATGCTGGCCTTCCTGCTCGCCAACGTGCTGGGCGCACTCGCCCCCACCTACGGGGTGCTGATGACGGCCAGGATCCTGGCCGGGATCAGCGCCGCCCTCTACATGAACACCGCCGCGGCCACCGCGACGGCGCTCGCGGGGGAGCGGTACCGGGGCCGGGCGGTGTCCCTGATCATCGGCGGGCTCACGGTGGCCACGGCGCTCGGTGTGCCCGGCGGTACGCTGGTCGGGCAACTCGGCAGCTGGCGCCTCACGTTGGCGCTGGTGGTGGCGCTGGCCCTGCCCGTGTTCATCGGGCTGTTCCTGGTGCTGCCCGCGGTGCCGCAGCCGCCGGCGATCAGCATGCGCGACCGGGTGCGGATCGGCGCGCAGCGCCCGGTCCTGCTGGCCGTGCTGGCCAACCTGTTCGCGGTGGCCGGCTGCTTCACCGTCTTCACCTACCTGGCGGCCTTCACCCGGGCCACCACGGGCCTGGACAACGCCGGCGTGAGCATCGTCCTGCTGGTGTTCGGTGTCGCGGGCGCGGTCGGCAACGCCGTCGGCGGCCGGCTCAGCGACCGCATCGGGGCGGAACGCACCTTCACCGCCTCGGTGTCGGGCGTCACGGCGGCCATGGCACTGCTGGCGGTCCTGGCGAGCTGGTTCGCCTCCGACTCGACGGTCGTGGTGGCGGCCTTCCTCGCCGTCACGGTCGCCTGGGGAACGGTCTACTGGGCCGAACCGCCCACCGCCATCCACCGCGTGCTGGACCTGGCCCCCACCGCCCCGAGCGTGGCCATCTCCGTCAACAGCTCCGCGTCGTACCTCGGCGTGGCGCTGGGCGGCGCGGTCGGCGGGGCGGTGCTCGACCGGCTCTCGCCGGCCGCCCTCGCGTGGGCGGGCGCCTGCCTGGAGCTGATCGCTCTGGCGCTGGTCGTCCTCCCGAGGGTTTCCGCGGGGCGCAAGGGTCGGGCCGGGGCGCCCGCCCACGCACTGCCGGAGCCCGCGCACAACGGGTGACGTTGAAAAATAGAAAACACCAACAATTCATCTCATTTTGGGGGAGGTTGGCCACCCGTGGCTAACGACGACGTTTTCGACCGGCTCACCACCTGCGCCGTGGACGTCTTGCAGGTCAAGCAGGAGTCCGTGACCCCGGACGCGAGCCTGACCGAGGACCTGGGCGCCAGCAGCCTCATCCAGGTGGAGCTGGTCATGGCCATCGAGGAGGAGTTCGGCATCTCGGTGCCCGACGAGGCGGTGGAGGACATCCACACCGTCGGGGACCTGCACCGGCTCATCCTCTCGCTGGTCGCGTGATGGCCGCAGGGACAGCAGGGGCACGCCGCGTCGCGGTCACCGGCCTCGGTGTCGTGAGCGCCTGCGGCACGGGGGCGGAGGCCTTCTGGGAAGGCCTCTTCCAGACGCCGCCCGACGGCCACCGGGAACTGACGGACTGGGATCCGTCACCCTGGATGGACGTCCGCGAAGCCCGGCACACCGACCGGTTCACCCAGTTCGCCGTCGCCGCCGCCGACATGGCCCACCGCGACGCGGGCCTCACGGAGGTGGACGCCGAACGCAGCGGCGTCGTCATCGCCACCGCGCTGGCCGGCGTCAGCACCTTCGAACGGCAGACCGTCATCCACCACGAGCGCGGCGGCCGGCGGGTCTCCCCGTTCCTCGTGCCGATGATGATGGCCAACGCCGCCGCCGCGACGGTGGCCATGCGCCAGGGCTGGCGCGGGCCGTGCGAGAGCCTGGAGACCGCCTGCGCCGCGGCCACCCACGCCATCGGACACGCCGCACGGATGATCGCCGACGGCACCTGTGACCGGGTGCTCGCCGGCGGTACCGAGGCCGCGATCACGCCCACCATCGTCGCCGGGTTCACCAACATGCGGGCCCTGTCCGCCTCCGGCCGGACCCGGCCCTTCGACGCGGAACGCGACGGCTTCGCCATCGCCGAGGGCGCCGCCGTGCTCGTCCTGGAGGAATGGGACACGGCGGTGGCGCGCGGCGCCACCATCCACGGCGAGGTGCTCGGCTCCGCCAGCACGGCCGACGCGCACGACATCACCATGCCCGCCCCCGGCGGCGGTGACGCCGCCCGGTGCATCCGGCTCGCACTCGACGACGCCGGGGTGCGCCCGCAGGACGTACGGCAGATCAACGCCCACGGCACGGGGACCCTGCGCAACGACGAGGCGGAGACCAAGGCCGTCCTGTCGGTGTTCGACCAGTGCCCTCCGGTGACCTCCACCAAGGGGGCGACCGGGCACGCGTTCGGCGCCGGCGGTGCGCTGGAGGCCGTCGCGGTGCTCCTGTCCATGCGCCACGAGCTGATACCGCCGACCATCGGCCTCACCTCGGTCGACCCGGCTCTCGCCGTGGACGTGGTGACCGGCGGGGGCCGCAAGTGGCAGCCCGGCCCCTCCCTCACCCAGTCGTTCGGCTTCGGCGGCCACAACGGCGTCCTCGTCCTCGGCCCTGCCGGATAGCGTTCGGAGCGAAACGATGGAAGCAGAGCGACACCGCGATCCGGGCGACGTGTTCGCGTGGATCGACGACAGTACGCGGCGCAGGGACCGGGCGGGCCTCACCCGCCGGGTCCAGGTCCGCGGGGCCCGGCCGAACGTGATCGACTTCGGCGGCAACGACTACCTCGGCCTCACCCGCCACCCCGACGTGGTGCGGGCGGTGGCCGATGCCTCCCTGATCTGGGGCGCCGGCTCGACAGGCTCCCGGCTGGCCACCGGAACCACCGAAGTCCACGTCGAACTGGAGCGGGAGCTGGCCGAGTTCAGCGGGGTGGAGGCCGCGCTGGTCTTCTCCTCCGGCTACCTCGCCAACCTCGGGGCGGTCACCGTGCTGGCCCGCCCCGGCACCCTGATCGCCTCCGACGCGTTCAACCACGCCTCCCTGATCGACGGTTACCGGCTGTCGGGCGCGGACGTGGTCGACACCGCGCACGCCGATCCGCAGGCGCTGGAGCGGGTGCTCGCCGAACGGGAGCAGCAGCGCGCGGTGGCGGTCACCGAGTCCGTGTTCTCGGTCGACGGTGACCTCGTCGACCTCGGGGCCGTCCTCGACGTCTGCCGCCGGCAGGGCGCCGGCCTGCTCGTCGACGACGCGCACGGGTTCGGCGTCATCGGCGAGCGCGGAGAGGGCGCGGTGGCCGCCGCCGGGCTCACCCGCAGCCCCGACGTGGTCACCACCATCACCCTGTCCAAGTCCCTGGGCGCACAGGGCGGCGCCGTGCTCGGCCCCCGCCGGGTCATCGACCACGTGATGAACATGGCCCGCAGTTTCCTGTTCGACACGGGGCTCGCCCCGGCCTCCGCCGCCGGAGCCCTGGCGGCGCTGCGGGTGCTGCGCGCCGAGCCGGACCGGCCGGCCCGGACCCGGGCCGTGGCGGTCGCCCTCGCCGAGCGCCTCGCGGCCACCGGACTGCCCGTGACCGAGGCGCAGGCGGCCGTGGTCTCGGTCCGCGGGCCCTCCGCCGCCCAGACCGCGAAGTGGGCGGAGGACTGCCTGGCCGACGGCGTCAAGGTGGCCTGCTTCCGCCCGCCGTCGGTGCCCGACAGGTTCTCCCGGATCCGGCTCACCTCCCGCGCGGACCTGACCGAGGCCGAGATCGACCGTGCGATCGACGTCGTGGTCAAGCACAGCCCCTGGTGAGCCGGTTGACGCGGTCCGAGGTGTTCAGCCCCGCTCCACCAGGACCTGGAGCGGGGCCCGGAAGGAGAGCAGCGCCAGCATCTCGGGCGAGGACCGGTCCGAGAGCCTGAGGTCCGGCAGCCGCTCGGCGGTCATGCGCATCACCACATCGGCCTCCATCCTGGCCAGCTCGGCGCCGGAGCAGCGGTGCCGGCCCACGCCGAAGGACAGGTGCCTGCGGACGTTGGCCCGGTGCGGACAGAGCTGCTCGGGGTTCTCGAAGACCTCGGTGTCCGAGCCGGTGGACGCGAGCATCAGCAGCAACGGCGCCCCGGCCGGCAGGTCCACGCCGGACAGGGTCATCGGGCGGCCGGTGACCCGCCGCCAGGTGGTGATGGGCGGATCGCGCCGCAGCACCTCCTCGGTCCAGGGCCCGACGGTCGCCGGCGCCTCGGCGAACCGCCGCCACAGACCGGGCTCCCGGAGGGCCCCGCGGTACATGGTGCTGAGCATCTGGGTGGTCGTCATCTGACCGGCGATGATCATGAAGTAGACCACCGCGGCCTTCTGGGTCACGCCCAGCGGCTCCCCGTCCGGCAGCCGGTGCGCGGCGAGCGCGCCGAGCAGCGTGGCCTCCTCGGGCGCCGGCTTCGAGACCAGCGCGGTGAGCCAGGCGTAGAACTCGGCGGCCTCGCGGGCCAGCGCCACCTCGCGCTCGCCCCGCGGCCGCCCCCAGAACAGTTCCAGCGAGGCGTCGCTCCACCGGGCCAGGGTGTCGATGTCCACGTCGATGGCCGATTCCAGACCGAGCAGCCGCAGCATCACCCGGAAGGGCACGTCCCGCGCGATGGTCGTCGCCAGATCGCACGCACCGTCGGCGGCGAGCCGTCGCTCGACGTCGTCGAGCGCCTGCGCCACGACCTTCTCGACCATCGGCACCGAGGCGTTGACGGCCTGGGCGTTGAACAGCTTCGTCATGATGCGCCGATAACCGGCGTGGCTGTCCGAGCCGTTGTTTGCAAGCGTTTGCGGGAGGTCGAACCTGACCCGTGCGAGGACGCGCAGCGTCGGCACCGAGAAGCGTCCGATCGCGTCGATCGCATTGTCCGGAAGGAAATTCTCCGGGTCGAGGAGAACGGAGCGCACGTCCTCGTACCGGCTTATCAGCCAAAGCCCCGTGTTCTCGTCGTACTTCACGGGTTCTTTCGCGCGGAGTGCGGCCATCGCCGGATAGGGGTCGAGCGCGTACCCCTGGTCGAAAAGATCCACACTGCCAACGGGCATTGTCACCATCACGTCAATTCCACCTTCCCCCCGGCCGACGGTACCAAGCCGTCGTGATCACGCTGAATGCCCGCCGGGGACGCACCTGTGTGAGACGCATCCCGCGTGGACGGCGCCGGGGCGGGTCCACTGCCGCACGGGCCGTCCGGGGGGAACCTCCGGACGGCCCGCACGCGTTCGGTTCGGCGTCTCGGCACCCGGGTGCCCGGACGCGTCCTACTGCTGGACGGCGTCGAGCGGGTTGCCGTTGTTGACGCCGGCCTTCTTGGCCGCGTCGATGTCGGCGGCGGACGGCTTCACCTTGGTGAAGGTGTCGTGGCCGACCAGGGTGGACTTCCAGGCGTCGGCTGCGGTGGTGCCGGAGGTCAGCAGCCACTGGGTGTTGATCTTCGCCTCGGCGCCGCCGACGTACTGGCCGCTCCACGTCGTGGCGGAGTGGGCGTTGCGGAAGTTATTCTTCCAGGCCACCGTCCAGCCGAGGGCGGTGCCGGTGCCGTCGGCCGCGGCGGTGTCGTAACGGCCGGTCAGGACGTAGCGGCTCTCGGCGTTGCCGACGGCCGACTCGTAGGTGCCGGTGAGGCCGCCGTCCGCGTTCGCGGTCACGATGAAGGTCGAGCCGAGCTGGTTGTACCAGGTGCCGGTGATGCCGGCCTCGGCGGCCGAGACCTGGGCCTTCGCGTCCTTCGTGGGGTCCGCCGAGGCGCTGGCCGCAATCCCGACGGTGGTGAGCGAAACGGCGATGGCTGCAACGACGATCTTGCGCATGTGAGACACGGAAATTACTCCCCTAGGTGTTGCCGACGGGGCGGACGACGCACATGTCGCGCGCGTCGTCCGCATCCCGCCCGTCAAGGTTTGTGACCTCGGCCGTGCACCTGACGGTGCCGGTGGGCAAGCAGCAATACGGCATGGGCCTTTGGCGGTAGAACAGGATGGTCGAGGTCCGGGTCGATGGTTGCCAAGGGCACATGTTCGGTGGAAATCGTACTATCGATACGGGGGTTCGCAGCAACGTTTTCTGCAAAGGAATTTCGGCCAAACTATGGCCGAGTACGGACGTCGGCCTCGTCAACTCCGGTTCGGATCAGCCACTCCTCGGCCGGTCGGGCCCTTCCGCAACCCGCCGATCGCCGCCAGCCGCGCCCCCACGTCCAGGTTCCACAGCCGTACGGTGCCGTCCGTGCTGCTGCTGGCCACCGTCCGGCCGTCGGGGGCGAAGACGACCCCCCACACCGCGCTCGCGTGTCCGGACAGCGCCGCCACCGTCCGGCGCCCCGCCACGTCCCACAGCCGCACCGTACGGTCGTTGCCGCTGCTGGCGAGGGTGCGCCCGTCGGGGGAGAAGGCGATGCCCCGCGCGGAGCCGGTGTGGCCGGACAGCGCCGCCCGGAAGCGGTGCGCCCGCGCGTCCCACAGCCGTACGGTCCCGTCGTTGCCGCTGCTGGCGAGGGTCCGCCCGTCCGGGCTGAAGGCCACCCCGCGCACGGCGCCCGTATGGCCGGTCAGGGCGGCCAGCGGACGGCGCCCCGCCACGTCCCAGAGACGGACCGTCAGATCGTCGCCGCCGCTCGCCAGGGTGCGTCCGTCGGGGCTGAACGCCACGTCGTTGGCGAAGTCCGTGTGCCCCGTGAGGGTGGCCAGCGGGCGGCGCTCCGCGACGTCCCACAGCCGTACGGTGCCGTCCGAGCCGGCCGAGGCGAGCGTGCGCCCGTCAGGGGAGAAGGCCACCGCGAACACGGTGCCGCCCAGCCCCGCGAGCGTGGCCGACGGACCGCCCGCCGCGACGTCCCACAGCCGTACGGTGCCGTCCGAGCCGGCCGACGCCAGGGTCCGCCCGTCGGGGGAGAAGGCCACCGAGAACACCGTCTCGCTGTGCCCCTCGAAGGTGGCCAGCACCCTGCGCTCCGCCACGTCCCACAGCCGCACCCGGTGATCCGCCTCCGCGGTCGCCAGGAGCTTTCCGTCCGGGCTGTACGAGGCGTGCCAGATCTCCGTGAACGGCCGCGAGGCCAGCGCCGCGCCCCGCAGGTCCCACAGCACCACCGACTGGTCGAAACCGGCGGTGGCCAGCACCGTGCCGCGCGGGTCCACGGCCACCCCGAGCACGTAGTCGGTGTGCCCGGCCAGGGTCGCCGTCAGCCGGCCGCCGGCCACGTCCCACAGCCGCGTCGTCCCGTCGCCGCCCGCGCTGACGACCGTCGTGCCGTCCGGTGTGTAGGCGACGCCGTTGACGTCGTCGCTGTGCCCGGTCAGCGTCGCGGCCGTCCGCCGGCCGGCCACGTCCCACAGCCGTACGGTCCGGTCCACGCCCCCCGTGGCGACCGTACGGCCGTCCGGGGCGAACGCCGCCCCCAGCACCTCGTCGGTGTGCCCGGTGAGCACGGCCAGCGGGAGGGCCTCCACCGGATCCCACAGCCGTACGGTCCGGTCGGCGCCGGCCGAGACCAGCGTCCGGCCGTCCGCGGCGTACGCGAGGGCGTTGACCCGCCCGGTGTGGCCCGCGAGGGAGGCGACGGCGCGGTGGTCCCCGGCGGTCTCCCACAGCCGGACCGTCCCGTCGGCGCAGGCGACCGCCATCGTCCGCCCGTCGGGGGAGAAGGCCACGG
The DNA here is from genome assembly GCF_040651555.1 of Streptomyces sp. NPDC048424. Lineage (NCBI taxonomy): Bacteria > Bacillati > Actinomycetota > Actinomycetes > Kitasatosporales > Streptomycetaceae > Streptomyces > Streptomyces sp. NPDC048424. The sequence goes on from NZ_JBEZKE010000017.1 coordinate 152,653, forward strand.
CCCGGGCGCCCGCCGTGCTCGCGGGGAGCACCCCCGTCGGACGGTGGCCGACGGTGTCCCAGAGCCGCGCCGGCCCGTCCGTGGACGCGGCCGCGAGGCTCCGCCCGTCGGGGCTGACGGCGACCGCGCGGACCCGCCCGGGCATCGTGAAGGTGGCGAGGGTGCGGCGGTCGGCCACCCGTCGCAGGGTCACCGTCCCGTCGGAACCGGCCGTGGCCAGCGCGCCGTTTCCCGGTGAGAAGGCCACCGCGTTGACCGGCCCGCCGTGCCCGGCCAGGCGGGCGATGAACGGCTGGGACTGGGTGCTCAGCAGGGCGCCCCGGGCCTCGCTGGTCGGCGCCGTCCGGTAGGCCTCCCCGGCGAGCAGCATCGACGCCTCCGGCTGACCGGCGGCCAGCGCCGCCGACTGCAGGGCCAGCGCCCGCGAACGCGCGACGCGCTCCTGGCCGAGCGCCCCCGCCCGCTGCTGGTAGGCCAGTCCGCCGGCGCCCACCGCGAGGACCAGCAGGACGACGAGCGTGGCCAGCAGCCGCTGCCGCAGCCGCACCTGACGCCCGGTCTGCCGCTCGCGGCTGTCGTGCGCCTCCTGGCCGGCCCGGAGGAACGCGGCCTCCAGGGGGCCGAGCCGGCTCCTGCCGTCCAGCTCGTCGGCCCAGGAACGCGCGGTGTCCAGCCGGGTCCCGCGGTAGAGCGCCGACGGATCCCGGCCCTCGCGCTCCCACTCGGCGGCGGCGTGGGCCAGTTGCTGGTGGATCAGGAGCCCGGCCCGGTCGGCGTGGATCCAGCCGCGCAGCCGTGGCCAGGCGTGCAGCAGCGCCTCGTGGGTGATCTCGACGGTGTCGCTGTCCATGGTGATCAGGCGGGCCCGTACGAAGGCGTCGAGCGCGGCCGCGGCGGGGCCCGCGTCGGCCGGTTGTTCCAGCAGGGCGGTCCGGCTCATCCGGCGCCGGGCCGCGCCCGTGCCGTCGGCCACGTGCACCAGCCGCACCAGAATGCGGCGCAGCGTGTGCTGCTCCGCCGGGTACAGGCGGGCGAACACCTCCTCGGCCGTGCGGGCGATCGCCCCCTGGATGCCGCCGGTGCGCTCGTACCCGGCGACGGTCAGGGTGGCGCCCTCGCGCTGGTGCCAGGTGGCCATCAGCGCGTGGGAGAGCAGCGGCAGCGCGCCGGACGGCGTCCGGTCCGGCGGATCGTCGCGCAGTCCGACGTCGCGCAGCAGCAGCGGGACCAGGCCCGGTTCGAGGGTGAGACCGGCGAGCTCGGCCGGCCGGGTGATCGATTCCCGCAGCTCCGCCAGGGACATCGGGGGCGGCACGAACAGCCCGCCGGTGAAGACCGGGGCCAGCTCCGGAAGGTCCAGACAGTTCCCGGAGAAGTCCGCCCGTACGCCGAGCACCACGACGGCGGGGGCGTGCCCGGCCGGCGGCGCCGGGCCGGACGCGGCCAGCGCGCAGAGCACCCGGACGAACGCGCGCCGCTCGTCCTCGTCGGAGCAGAGCGTGAACAGCTCCTCGAACTGGTCGACGAGCAGCACCGGACGCGGCGGAGGCGGCCGCCGGTCCCCGGAGCCGCCCGGGGGACGGTCCGAGAGCCGGTGGACCGCTTCGAGCAGCGCGTGCGGGCGGCCCCGCAACTCCCCTGCGGTGAGGCCGAGATCGCTGCCCAGCACCTTCGCGGCGCGGTCCAGCAGCTCCTCCAGCGGATGCGCGGTGGGAGTGAACCGCACCACCGGCCACCTGTCGGCGCCCGGCATCGGGAAGCCTCCGGCGCGCCGCAGCGCCGGCACGAGACCGGCGCTGAGCAGCGAGGACTTGCCCGCACCCGAGGGGGCGACCAGCATCAGCGGGCCGGTGCCGATCCGCTCGAAGAGCCGTTCGACCAACGCGGTCGTCGCCCGCTCCCGGCCGAAGAACCACCCGGCGTCCCGCGCGGTGAAGGCCGGCAGGCCGCGGTACGGACACGCGCCGTCCGCCGCCGGACCGGCGTCGGACGGCCGTTGCGCACCGCCGCCGGCGCCGGGCGCTCCCGTCTCCCGGACCATCCGCAGCAGTTCACCTCCCGCCCGCAGGACGTCGTCGCAGCGCCGCGCGACGTCGACGGTGACGCGCTTCGAGCCGGTCTCGATCTTGCTGAGGTAGCCCTTGCTGTAGTGCGTCTGCCGTGCGAGGTCCGCGAGGGACAGCCCGCGTTGCACCCGCAGACGTCTCAGCTGCGCGGGGAAGTGCACCGCGGTGTCTTCGGATTCGTGCTGGTGATCGGTGTTCCGCCGGCGGTCCGGATCCCCCAAAACATCCCCCATGGCAATGCGCGCCCAGGCAGCGAGATGGCGCTGCCCAGGCTACCGCGAGGGTGGGCCCGAAGGCCGGATCTTCCAGCCGGTATGACGAGCACAGGAACCCCGCGAACCGCCCGCGCGGCGGCTCCGGAAGGCCCGGCCGAGGGGGTGCTACGGGTTGAGCCGGATCGAGTTGATCGGCGTGAGGTCGGCGTAGACGCCGGTCTTGGCGGCGATGGGGCTGCCGCAGCCCGCGCCGTTGCGGCCGGTGCACAGCTTTGCGGTCGCACCGCCGTACTGATTGTTGAGCACCCAGTGCTTCCCGAACTGGTTGCTCAGGTTGTGGGACCCGTACTTGTAGAAGGCGTGGGTCGGCTTGACGGCGGGGTTCTGGTTCTGAGGGTAGATGCAGACCGCCCCCTCCGGGCATCCGGCCCACGCGTCGACCGGCTTGGCCTCGACCGAGCCGCTGAGCGCGAGGACGGCGGTGGCGGCGATCGCGAGAGCGGCGAGGCCGCGGAACGTCTTGTGCATGGTTTCCCCTGGTGGTTCTTGCCTCCTGCGGACGACTTCAGCCTGCCCCCGCCGGGTGCCGGGATCGACGGGTTGCCCGTTGCCCCTTGCCGGCGCGCCGGGGAAACCCGGTGCGACCAGCCCGGTCGAGGGGACGGGGGCAACGGCTCGTGGCGCGCTCCCCGGCTCCGGGTGACGAGGCGTCACGACGTGGGGGAGGAAGGCCGTCCGCCCCTGCCCCCGGCACCACCCCTGAGGAGGTCAAATTGCTCCGTTTGCGCACGGCATGTGTCCTTCCGCTCACTCGGTGTGGCGAATTGCCCTAATCGCCCATAACTTCTGCATCGTGACGAACCGACAACTCAAGTCCCTCATGTGCATCGCAGTCGTCATGGCCGCAGGGCTCGGCGTGGCCGCGCCACCCGCCGCCGCGGCCGGACGCCGAGTGCTCCCGGGCGACTCGATCCAGGACGCGGTGAATGCCGCACGGCCGGGCGACATCATCACCGTGATGCCCGGCACCTACTACGAGAACGTGCTGATCACGAAGCGGCTGACCCTGCGGGGATACGGCAGCCGTACGGTGATCAGGCCGCCGGTCGCCGAGGCCGGGACGGCCTCACCCGCGGCACCCGTGCGCGCGGCCACCGCCTGCTCGCAGGCCGACACCGGCATCTGCGTCATGGGGACGCCGGAGCAGAGCGTGAACCAGGTGAACATCCGGGCGCTGACCGTCTCGGGCTTCAAGCGGAACGGCATCTGGGCCTCCTACACCGACCGGCTCAGCGTCGAGCGGGTGATCTCCGAGAAGAACGGCACCTGGGGCATCGCCCAGGAGCGGTCCACCCGCGGGGTGTTCCGCGGCAACATCGCCCGCGACAACACCGAGTCGGGGATCTTCATCGCCAACACGGTGGAACGGGAGGGCGGCGCCACCGACACCCTGGGCGCGGTGGTCCGGCGCAACACGCTGACCGGCAACCGGATCGGAGTCACGGTCAGGCGGGTCCGGAACCTCTCCGTCCGCGGCAACACCCTCACCGGCAACTGCGGCGGCATCTTCGTCGTCGGCGACGAGGGCGAGCCGGGCGCCGGAGCCATGACCATCCGCGGCAACCGGATCCACGAGAACAACAAGTTCTGCAAGGGCAACAGCCGCCTCCCCGACATCCAGGGCGTCGGCATCGTCCTCACCGGGGCCGAGGAGACGGTCGTCCGTTCGAACTCCATCCGCGGCAACGTCGGCGCCTCCCCCCTCTCGGGCGGAATCCTGCTGTTCAAGAGCTTCGTGGGCGCGACGAACACCGACAACGTCATCCAGGACAACGTGGTGCGGGACAACCAGCCGGCCGACCTGGCCAACCAGGGCACCGGAACGGGCAACCGGTTCGTCGGCAACCGGTGCGGGACCTCCGTACCGGCCGGGATGTGCTGACCGTGCTCCACCTCACCGGAAGAATCGAGGCCGTATGACCACGGTAAGTTCCACCTCCACCTCCACCCCCGCGACCGTCCCCGTTCCCCCGCACACCCCCCAGCCCGCCATGCGGCTGCGCGAGCTCGTGTTCGGGGCGGCCGTAGCCGGAGCCGTACGGGCCGCCGCCCGCCTCGGCGTGGCCGACGCCCTCGGCGCGGAGCCCGCCGCAGCCGCCGAGCTCGCCGCGGCGGTGAACTGCGAGCCCCGGCCCCTGGAACGGCTGCTCCGTGCCCTGACCTGCTACGGCATCTTCGAGGAGACCGAGGACGGGAAGTTCGTCCACACGGAGATGTCCCGGCTGCTGCGCGAGGACGACCCGCAGAGCCTGCGCTACATCTCCCTGTGGTGCACGGAACCCTGGACCTGGCAGGCCTGGCCGCGCCTCGACGACGCCGTGCGCTCCGGCGGGAGCGTGTTCCAGGACCTCTTCGGCAAGGGGTTCTTCCAGTACCTGCACGAGGACGCGGACGAGTCGGCCCACGTGTTCAACCGGGCCATGACCACCTCCAGCATGCAGTCGGCGCTGGACGTCGCGGAGCTCCTCGACCTCACCGGGGTCTCCGTGGTCGCGGACATCGGCGGCGGCCAGGGGCACGTACTGGCGAGCCTGCTGGAGAAGCACCCGACGGTGCGCGGCGTCCTGCTCGACCTGCCGGGCGTGGCGGCGAAGGCGGATCCCCGCCTGCGGGACGGCGGCGCGCTCGCCGAGCGGGCCGACATCGTCCCCGGGGACTGCCGCGAGGCCATCCCGGTCGAGGCCGACATGTACATCATCAAGAACATCCTGGAATGGGACGACGAGAGCACCCGCAGGACCCTGCACAACGTCGTCTCCGTGGCCCGCCCCGGAGCCAGGGTCGTCATCATCGAGAACCTGGTCGACGACACCCCGTCGATGAAGTTCACCACGGCGATGGACCTGCTGCTGCTCCTCAACGTGGGCGGCGCCAAGCACACCAAGGACAGCCTGTGCACCCGGATGCGGGACGCGGGGCTGGTGATCGGTGAGATCCGTCCGGTCAACCCGTACCTGCACGCGTTCGAGTGCACCGTGCCCGAGTGACTCCGCGCCCTCCGCGCGCCACAACGCCTCGAGACCGGCGGGATGAGCCGGTCTCGGGGGCGTCGGCACGACGGACGGGCGGTGCCCGTCCGTCCGAACGCGTCAGGCCTTGGTCGCCAGGGCGTTGTTGACGAGGTCCAGGAACTCGCGCGGCGACTTGCACCGGTCCGCGTCGGCGGGCAGGGGCCGGCTGTGCCGGTTCTCCAGTTCGCCGACGATGCCGAGGAGCCCCAGGGAGTCGAGCCCCCACTCGTCGAAGCCCGAGTCGGGGCGGCTCGCCATGGCCGCGGGGTCGACGTTCACGCCGGCCCCCTTCTTCATCAGGGCGGCCAGTTCTTCCATGGTCAGTCGAGGGGTCATGACGGCCATCTCCTCAGGCTTGGTCCGGCGTACGCCGGTCGGTGATCAGGCGCATTTCAGAGCGCGCGAGGAAGCGTGAGATCTCCTGGTCCGTTGTGGGGACGCCGTCCTTGGCGCTGTCGAGCAGCCGGGCCAGCACCGCCGCCTTGTGGCCGCCCTCGACGCCGAGCGTCAGGGCGGGCCGGGCGTCGAGCGGACCGCGCAGGTCGAGGAGCCGGACGACGATGTCGTCGCGCTGGAACAGCGTGCTGCCCTCGATGGGGTTGGCCGGGTCGTCCACGGCAGCCTCGTCCTGGCCGGCGAGCAGCCGGGCGAGTTCCATGCCGCACCCGTTCTTGGCGGGGTAGAAGAGCGCGTGCCGCCGGACGTCCGCGTGCTCGCGCCCGCCCGCCGCCACGTGGTGCACCGCGGGGAGCGCCGCACGGGTGAAGAACAGCCGGGCGGATCCCGGGTCGCTGAGGTCCCGGTCCTGTTCCAGGTACGGGTTGATGGCCTCCTCCAGGGCCCGCACCTCGGGCTGCAGGGCCACGTGGCGCAGTGCCGCGAGGAGGTCGCCCTCCACCTCGACCGCCCGTACGACCCGGTTGCCGTGCATGAAGAGCGAGGTGCGCCGCAGCCGGGTGTTCTCGTCCACCCGTGCCTGCGGGGAGGTGTACCCGGCGAGCAGCTCCGCCACGACGGGTTCGCTGCCCGGCTTCACGGTGAAGGTGAGGGCGTGGCGGACCACGCCGTCCCCGCGCCGCGGAGCGACCTGGAGGCGGTCACCGGACCGGTTCCCGAAGTGCGCGGTGGCGGCGTCGGGGCCGAACCCGGGATCGGATCCGGAGGCCGAGGGGGAGGGGGAGGGGGAGCCGACGGGGACGGAGTCCTTGCCGGTCACCCGCAGCACGCTGAAACGCAGCGAGCGCGTGTCCCGTACGCAGCCGTGGAGCGGCTGCACCGACGCGACGTGCTCCTCGCTGTTGACCCAGGCCAGGAACCGCGGTGCGCTCTCCCACTCGCTGGTGATGAGCCACTGCGAGGGGTTCTCGATCGACTGGCACAACTCGTCGCTGATGTGTCCGGGGACGGAGGACACCTGCTTGCGGAGATGCTCGTAGACCTCCAGGAACTGGTTCTGCGCACCGTCGTACAGATCCAGCAGCAGCACGACCCGAAGCCTCGAGCCGTCGAAGGCGGACTGGGATATCCGTTCCGACAAGGTTGTCATCGTTCACACTCCTTCGAGACCACACGGTCGCCACGGGGCGGCGCCACCCGAACCGATCGTTGTCCCGTAATCCGCTCGGCGCGAGAGGAGAGAACCAAGCGGGTGAACGAGCGAGGGAAGCGCCCTCGTACAGGGCATGGAAGAGCCATGAAGGAAAACGTCGACCACCGCGTCCCTGTCCTCATCGTGGGCGGCTCGCTGGTGGGCCTGTGCACCTCGCTGTTCCTCGGCCGGCTCGGCATCAGCCACATGCTGGTCGAGAAGCACGCGGGTACCTCGATGCACCCGCGAGGACGCGGTATCAACGTACGGACCATGGAGTTGTTCCGCGTCGCCTGTGTCGAGGACCGGATCCGCGAGGCCGCCTCGGTCCTGGCGGACAACCACGGCATCCTGCAAGGCGGCTCCCTCACCGGTGACGACCAGGAGTGGCTGTTCGAGCAGATCGACCCGGGGGGTGCGCTCGCCCGCTTCAGCCCGTCGGCATGGTGCCTGTGCAGCCAGAACGACATCGAGCCGGTCCTGATGTCCGTGACCCCCGGACTCGGGGCCGACCTGCGGTTCTCCACCGAGCTCCTCTCCTTCGAACAGGACCCCGGCGGTGTGACCGCCCTCGTGAAGGACCGCGAGAGCGGCGAGCACAGCACGGTGCGCGCGGACTACCTCGTCGCCGCCGACGGGCCGCGCAGCCCGGTGCGGGAAGCCCTCCGGATCGGCCAGACCGGTCCCGGGGACCTCTTCCACAACGTGAGCGTCACCTTCCGGTCCCGCACGCTCGCGGACGTGGTCGGCGATCGGCGTTTCATCGTGTGCTACCTGACCAAGCCCGACGCCGACGGGGCCCTGCTGCCGGTGGACAACAGCGAGCGGTGGGTCTTCCACGCGCCGTGGCACCCCGACCGCGGCGAGACCCTGGAGGACTTCACCGACGAGCGCTGCGTCGAACACATCCGCCGGGCCGTCGGCGCACCAGACCTGGACGTCGAGATCACCGGCAAGGCCCCGTGGCACGCGGCCGAGCGGGTCGCGCAGCGGTACGTGGCCGGCCGGGTCTTCCTGGCCGGTGACTCCGCCCACGAGATGTCCCCCACCGGGGCGTTCGGCTCCAACACCGGTATCCAGGACGCGCACAACCTGGCCTGGAAGCTCGCCGCGGTACTGGACGGCGCGGCCGGCCCCGGGCTGCTGGAGACGTACGAGGCCGAGCGGCTCCCGGTGGCGCGGGCGACGAGCGAGCGCGCCTCGGCCCGGTCCGCCGAGCACAGCCACCCGGGGTACGAGCCCGACCCCGAGACGGCCCCCGGGGCCCAGCCCGAGCCCGCCCAGGGCGGGGGCGGACGGCAGGGCGGTGTCCTGTCCGTGGCCATGGGCTACCGCTACAACCAGGGCGCGGTCCTGGGCACCGACCCCGACCAGCCTGTCGTGCCCGAACGGATGCGTCTGCGCGGCGAACCGGGCACGCGCGCGCCGCACATGTGGCTCCACGTCCCCGGGGAGGAGCAGCCGAAGTCCACCGTGGACCTCTACGAGCGGTCCTTCGTCCTGCTCAGCTCCGAGGGCACGCCGTGGAGCGGGGCGGCCGGATCCGTCGCCAAACGGATGAACGTGCGCCTGGACGCCTACGCCATCGGCACCGGACCGGAGGCCGACCTGATCCCCGCGAGCGGCGCCGACTGGGCCGAGGCGCACGGCACGACCGCGGCCGGGGCGGTCCTCGTCCGCCCGGACGGCTTCGTGGCCTGGCGCTCGGAGGAGGCCGTGGCGGACGAGGAATCGGTCCTCTACAAGGTCCTGACCACCCTGCTGGACCGGTACTGACGGCGGGGCCCGCACCGGGAAAGGGCGCCGCCCCCGCGAAGATCGCGGGGGCGGCGCCCTGTGCCACGGGCGGGACCGGATCAGGTCACCGGGCCGACTTCGAACCGAGCTCGCCCGGTGTCTTCGGCACCCAGGGCGCCACGGCGGTGGCCTCACCCGGGTCGGGCTCGGCCATGCTCACCCGGTAGGCGGTCCCGCGGTCCACGCTCACGGGCAGGACGTGGAGCTGTTTGATCTGCTGGGTGTCGTGCAGGTAGAGCACGACGGTCTGCCGGTACGAACCCTCGTCGTAGAACTCCGCGGTGACCCTCCCGGCCGCGCCCGTGCGGAACGCGGTGATCCAGTTCTCCGCGGTCTTCCGGGTGGCGGCCTCGTCCTGCCGGTCGTCGCCCAGGGCCGCCAGCTCGCCGACCTCGCCGTCGGCGATCCGCCACACCACCTGCTGGGTGATCCCCAAGGTGCTCGTGGACGGATACCCGACGACGGCGAGCGGCGCGTGGCTGCCGTAGTCCCCGGCGTACTCCACGCCGTCGGCGTCGTGGTCCGCCGAGCACGCGGTCAGCACGCCGAGGGCCAGGACGCAGACGAGGGCGGCCGACAGGGCAGGTCGCGGCCTCACCGGGACGCCGCGGAGAAACGAGTGGCCATACTTCCTCGGTCTTGTCGGCGGGCCCCAGATGCTCCGGTGCTCCGATGCTTCAGGTGCGGGAGGAGCAACGTAGCGCTCTGACCAGGAAGTTCGTTCTTCGGAAACGGACAACGGGGGCGCAATCGACGCCTTGGTGACGCACTTCACGCCATGGCCGGTTCCTGCCCTTGCCCGCCGTCGGCCCGCTCGTCCCCGACGAGGCCCGCGACGTGGTCGGTGACCGTGTCGAGGATGGCCGTCGAGATCGTCGCGTCGCCGAGCACGAGGTGGTTGAGCGTCAGTCCGTCCGTCATGGCGGCCAGATAGCGGGCCAGTACGGTGACGGGGACGCGGAGTTCGAAGCCCATGTGGTGGCGGAGCTGCTCGACGAGCTCGGTGTAGGTGTCGGCGTACCGCTCGTACTGGCGCCGCGCCAGGTGCTCGAAGCCGGGCCGGCGCAGGGCGTACTGCGTGAGCTCGTACGTGAGCATGTGCTCGCCCGGGTGGGCGGACACGTGGTCCCAGTACGCCTGGAAGCCGGCCCGGACGGTCTCGTGGAGGGTGGCCTTCGGCTGGATCGCCTCCTTCACCACCGCGATGCTGTGCTCGGTGATCGCCGTCATGACGGATTCGAGCAGGGCCTGCTTGGAGTCGAAGCAGTAGTGGAAGACGCTCAGTGACACGCCCGCCTCGGCGGAGATCGACCGGGTCGTCGTCCGGGCCACCCCGTCGCGGGTCATCGCTCGGATGGCGGCCTCGGTCAGCTGCCGGCGCCGGTCGGCCGACGGCATCCGTGCCATGGGCGATCCCTTCGGTTCGTGCTGCGGTGCCGTGCCGTGCCGCGCCGTGCTGTTCAGGGGATGCGGGCGGCGGTGGGAAGACGGCCGGGGCCGGCCGGATCGGTGAGGATCCGGCCGGCCCCGGCACCCGGACGCCGCAGGGGCGGCGTCACGCGTCAGCTGCTGTAGACGCCGACCTCGTGGAGCGAGTACCCCCACTGGGTGCCGCGCTGCAGACCGTGGACCCGTACGTACCGGGCCGGGGTGCCGGCGAACTGCGCCGTGTCCAGCCCGCCGTCACCGGTGGTCGTGGACCATGCGGACTGCCAGTTCGTGCCGTCGCCCGAGAGCTCGATGCGGTACGCCTTCCCGTGGGCGCGTTCCCATTCGAGGGTGACGCGCTTGACCAGGCCCGGTGTCCCGAGGTCGATCTGGAGCCACTGGTCGTCGCTCCAGTCGCTCGCCCAGCGGGTGCCCGTGTTGCCGTCCACGGCCCGGGAGGGCGCGTAGCTGACGAACGGGTTCCACTCGGACGAGCTGGCCGAGGCGGCCGCGCCCGCGGCGAGGTTCACGCCCGCCTTGTGCTTCTCGGACGAACCCCAGGTGGTCAGGTAGGACTCGGCGCCCCGGAACAGGTCGTCCACCACGTCCTGACCGCCGGTGAGCCGGATGTCCTCGATCCAGTCCGGGACCAGGCCGTAGTGCGAGGCGCCGTCGGTGTTGAGGTCCCAGGTGCGCACGCCGGTGGTCTGCTTGTCGATCACGGAGCCGCCGTCGGTGCTGCGGAACGGGTAGCGCACCGGGTTCGGGGTGTCCGCGCCGCGGGGGCCGGGCCAGCCGCCGACGCCGTTCATGTCGGTGCCGTAGCCGTAGCCGACCTTGTACTTCTCGCGCAGCGCGTCCGTGCGCTTGGCCTCCGCGCTGAAGGCCTCGGAGCCGCTCATGTACTGGGCGACGAAGCCGCCGAGCCGGTACACCCGCTCCGTCCAGTCGAGGTCCATCCAGCTGTGCGAGGAGATCACGCCGGGGTACGACTCGGATTCGAGGATGTCGAAGGCGCGTCCCGCTGCCTTGACCCCCATGTGGTCGATCTCCAGCATCATCTTGCGTTTCATCATGCCGCGCACCGCGTACTCGCCGAGCTCGGTGAGACCGCGGGTGTTGCACTGCGCGTCCGCCGCGTACGAGGGGACCGCCACGCCCGCCGGGAGCTGCTTCTGGGCTTCGGGCGCCGCCGCCAGACCGATGGGGTTGTCGTGCTGCGGGCCCTTGCACTTCTCCGTCTGCCAGAAGGTGCCGGTGGACAGGAACTGGCCCACGTTGATCGCCGTGCCGAGCGCGCCCTGGTCGAAGCGGACCCCGCACAGGGCGTTGTCGAACTTGTGGCACAGGAACATGCTGCGCACGCCCAGTTTGTACAGCTCGTCGAGGCCCCGGTCGATGTCCTCCTTGCTGCACTGCGCGATGTCCAGGATCTGCTTGCAGCCGAACGGCTCGGAGGTCTCCACCCCCAGGACGACGGCCAGCTTGCCCTGCTTGATGACGTCGCGGGCCTGCGCGGAGTCGGTGACGATCCGGAACCATCCCTTGCCCGGACCGCCGTACATCTTGTCGACGTACGCCTGCATCTCGTACGTCTTCTGCGCCTCCAGGCGGATGGCCGTCATCTCGTCGCAGCCGCGGTCCTTGAAGAAGTAGACCGAGCAGATGACGCCGTTGGTGACGAGGTCGTTGACGAGCACCCGCTGACCGCCGCGCCAGGCGCGTTCGACCCAGGCGTAGTAGTTCTGCTGGTGGGTCAGCGAGTCGTGGGCGGGCCAGTCCTTGAAGGTCGGCCAGCCGTTCGGGTCGTGCTTGCCGTCGCCGCCCTTGGTGATGAAGTCGAAGATGGCGAGCGTGCCGTCGGGATAGTGCTCGGGGCAGTCCTTGAGCGCGTCGGCCACCCCCTGCTCGGAGAACGGCTTGCCGCAGATGAGGCGGCCGCCGAAGCCCTCGTTGGACATCAGGTGGTCGTGCGCGTCGACGAAGCCGCGGACGCGTCCCTGGGAGTCGGTCCCCTTGAAGGGTTCACCGGTGACGTTGATCTCGGAGTCGGGCGCGGGCCGGGCGACCGGGTTCCACCAGCCGGGGTCGGCGGCGGAGGAACTGGGCACGGGGCCGAGCACCATGGCCACCACGGCGAGGAGCAATGACAGGACCGCCAGGGGCCTACGCCTGTGGTGCGTGTGTCGGGAAATGGTCATCACTCACGTCTTCGGTCAGTGGAGGGCGCGGTCGAGGAGCCGGATCCGTCCGGGGGCATGACGGCCACGGCCACACGGCACGGCTGTGGCTTGATTGTCATGGACCGCACAAACGGTGGGACGAGAATCGCCACTGGCAGCAGCAGAGTCAAGAGTCCGGGACAGATGACCTGATGACTCGTCAGTCCGGCCGGATCGGCTCCCTCCGGGCAGCGGTGTCCCGGGTGCCGGCGGTGCCGCCGGTGTCGGCATGGCGTGCGACGATCCCAGGCATGATCGCCTCGCTCGCCGCCCTGCTGCCCACCGCCGGTCCGCACGCCTCCACCACGTACGCCGACTGGGTCGCCGCCCACGACCCGGACGCGGCCGGGACCGCACGCGCCCTGATCGAGGACATGCGCACCGAACTGAACCGGTCCTACGCCAAGCCCGGCCGCTTCCTCGACACGATGACGGCGCGGGCGCGACGGCTGCCGCCGGCGCACCTGCCGTGGTTCTGGGACACCGTCGGCCACCGGCTGATCGGTTACGGGAGCCGGCCCGGCGGGCGGGCGTACGCGGCGGCGCGGGCGGCTGAGGACCGGCACGGGCTGCCGGTGGACCCGGCCTACCGCCGGGCCAACGCCCTGCTGTTCGCCCGGGGCGGGGCCATGCCGGCCAAGGAGTTCGGGGCCCACCAGCGCTTCCTCGCCGAGACGTCGGACCCGGCCGCCGCGCACGCCGCCCTGGACGCGTTCCTGACCGCGTGGGCGGGCTCGCCCGCGGACCTGCCGGCGGACCTCGTGCGCCGCGTGCGGGCCTCCGCCAAGGCGGCCGGGCACGGGGACGAGGAGGTCGCGCGCCTGGTGGGCGGCATCCTGTCGGTCACCCGGAAGAAGTCGGTGCCGGACGCACTGCTGGCCGCCGCCGAGCAGGTCCTGACGGCCCGTCCGCCCGCCGACACGGTCGCCGCCGGGCTGGTGGAGGTCTTCCCGGACGGGGTCACCGACGGCGGGGCGTGGTTGCGGATGCTGATCGGCTGCGGCGCGGCGGAAGCCATGGAGAACGGGCGGGTGGTGCCCGAGGGCGGACTGCACCACTGGGTCGGGAACTTCGTCCGCATGTACCAGTACGCGGCGCAGTCCGGCGGCGGCGTCGCGCGGCAGCCGCTCCCGGCAGAGTTCCTCGACCTGGTGGGCCGGCTGGGGCCGCGGCTGCGGGCGGCGGGCGCCCCGGTGACGGTCCACACCACCCGGCACCACTACCAGGGCTTCGACGCCGACGTGCTCGACGCCTGTCTCGCGGCCGGGGTCACGGTCGTCGACCCCGGTCCGCAGACGCGGATGCGCTTCTGGGGCGAGCGGTCCCGGCGGGACCTCGTCGCACTGGCCGCCGACCCGGTCTTCGGCCCCCGCCTGGAGGGGCGCGTACACCAGGACCTGACGCCCCGCTGGTCGCCGGCGCGCGGCCGCCGCCCCGGGTCCGCGGTGACGCTGCTGCCCGGCAACGAGGGCATCGCCCACGAGGTGGCCGGACGGGTCGGCAAGCTCGTCGACACGGTCGCCGGCGGCGGCATGGCGGGAGCCGAGGAGGCCGTCGCCGAGCTGGAGGCCCTGCTCGACCGGCCCACGGTGACGGCGCTCGGCGGGATCGCCGACGCCCTCGCCGGAGCGGGCGCGGCGGGCGCGCTGCGGCGCTCCCTGGCAGCCGGCCTGCCGGAGGAACTGGCCTGGCCGGCCCTGGAGTCGGTGTACGCGCGGTTCGCGGCGGACGCCGGGCCCGAGGCCGCCGACGAGGTGCTGCCGGGAGTGGCCGGGGTGACCTGCACCTGGCCGGTGCTGACGGTCTTCGGACGCGACCAGGCGGTCGCCGTCGCCCCGGACGGGGTGCGCGGCTCCTGCCGGTTCACGGTCCCGGACGGCGCGACCATGTACGCCGTCCACTACGCGGGCGGTTCCTTCCTGGTGAGCTGGACCCTCAAGGCGAGCCCCTTCTTCTGCGACACCGCCGTCTGGGCCGACCGCCCCGAGGAGCCCTTCACACCCGACGAGCTGAGCGGCCTCGTGCCGTTCGGCGGCAGCCTGGACGGGGCCTACGGCTTCCAGTTCGAGACCGCCGACGGGGGCGGGCGGCACGGCGGCGGGCGCGTGCTGCGACCCGGCGGCACCGGGGGCATCGACGGGGACGAACTGCTGCTCGGCGACGGCTCCCGGATCTGGACCAACGCCGTCTACGGGCGGCGGCCGTGGGAGGTGGCCGACCCGGTCACCGGGGAGCGGCAGGGGCCGGTGCCACTGCCGGACTTCCCGGGCCGGCCCGCGAGCACCGATCCGGCCGCGGAGCCCTGCGAGGCGGACATGAGCCCGGCCGTGGAGGCGCTGCAGCTGGCGCCGCTGCCGCAGGGCCTGGACGGCTCCCCGCTGGGCAGCCGCGACGGGCTGGTCGGCACCCGGGTGCTGTTCCGCACCCGGCACCGTGACCACGCACCCGACCACTACCTGCTGGAGAGCGTGGACGGGCGCACCGCCCGGTTCGACATCGACCGGCCGGGGCAGGAGCCGTGGGCCCTGTGGGCCCCGCCGGAGGGCGCGGTGGAGGACGTGGTCCTCGCCGAGGCGGAAACCCGGACGGGCGTGCGCGCGTACGCCGCCGACGGCGTCCTGCTGTGGGAACTGGACGGACACCACTCACCCCGGCACCCGCGGGTGAGGCCGGCCCGGCGGGCCACCGCGTCGGGCGGCGTGGCCCTGCCGCCGGCCTTCTGGTACCTGCTGCGGACCCGGGACGCGGCCGGATCCCGGGCACTGCGCGGCGTGGGACCGCAGACGGCCGACACCCTGCTGACGGCCGCCCTCGACGGCCCGGCGGCGCTGCGCGCGGCCGTGGCCCGGGAGTTGCCGGAGGTCACCGACCCGGTCCTGGCCGACGCCGTCGTGGCGGTGGCCGTCCGGGCCGCCCGGGTGGAGGAGCGCCGGCGCGCCCTGCACCGGCGCGTCACCCTGCTCGCCGAGGCCGCGCCGGCCCTGCCGCGCCGGTCCGCGCCGGACACCGAGCTGCTGCCCGCGCTGTTCGGGCTGGTCTCCAAGGGGGAGCGGCCGCCCCGGGACGCGGCCCTGCCGGCGACCCTGGGCGCGCTGGCCTCCGACGGCTCCTGCCTGGCCGGGACGATCGTGGAGGAGGTGCGGCGGCTCTCGCCGCCGGCGCCGCCGCACGACTGGTCGCAGCTGCTGGGCACGATCGACGCCGCGGCCTGGCGGGCCGCGGTGGCGCCGACGCCGGACGCGGACCGGGCCGCGCTGCTGGCCCTCCTGGACACCTGGGCCGGCCAGCCGTTCGCCCGCGCGGACAGCCGGTGGTGGGTGGGCCGGGCCGATGCCGGGACCCTGGACGGCCTGCGCGCGGGCGGCACGGTCGTGGCGTCCGCCGCGGTGCGGGCCGGCGGTTCGCAGTGCTGGTTCGTCGCCCCGGTGGCGCAGGACGCCGACGCCGATCCGGTACCCGCAGCGATCGCCGGGGCACGCCTCGTCCGCGTGGAGCGGGACGACGCCGCCCGGCTCCGGACCCTGGTCGAGACGGTCGACGCGCACGGGCCGGTCCCGCTGCCGGAGTCGGCGGCCGAGCGCTTCGCCGAACTGACGGGCGTACGACGGGCCGTGGCCCGGCTCGTGGTGGCCGGTCTGGTGGGCCGGCCCGACCGCGACGAGGACCGCTCCCTGGCGCGCAAGGCCCCGTACAAGGCGACCCCGATGACCGCCGAGTCGTACGAGGCGCTGCGCGCGCGGCTCGGGGGCGCGGGCCGGCGGGCCGTCCTGGCGGCGGCCCTGCCCGAGGACCCGGCCGAGCTGTGGCGGCCGGGCGGGGTCCTGGCGGCCGTGGAACGGATGGCCGCGGTCTGGCGGGAGCTGCTCGGCGCCCGGCCCGCCGTGCACGAGGAGGCGGCCGACGCCCTGGAGGCCGACCTCGGCCTCTCCGAGGTGTGGGCCCGGCGGCTCGCGGGCGGCTACGAGGCCGCCGAGGACACGACCGTGGAAGCGGCCGGCTGGGAGCTGGCGGCGACCCGGTACGGCAACAAGGTGGAGGTCAGGGCCGTACCGCCGGCCGGACCCGAGCTGCCCTACGGCACCCCGGTGGGCCTCGCCCTCGGGCTGATCGCGAGTGCGCTGGTGTGGGCCTGGACGGACCGGCCCGTCGGCGATCCGGCGGTGGCCGGGGCCGTGGCCCTGTACGAGCGGCTGCGGGCCGAACTGGAGCGCCCGGAGCTGCTGCTGGAGCTGCCCGGCGGGAAGGTCCACGACAGCTCGACCCCGATCGCCGAGCAGTTCGGGCCGGGGCGGCTGCCGGTGGTGAAGGGCCGCTACGCGGAGGAGGGCCCGGTGACCGTGGCCGCGTACGACTCCGGGCCGCTCGTGGCCTGCGCGCCCGGCGGCGCAGCCTTCCTGCGGCCCGCGGCGGCCGCCGGCCCCGAGGTGTGGACGCGGCTGCGCGCGATCACCGGCCTCGCCGAGGCACTGGACCGGGTGGCGCCGCTGATGCCCGGCGGCGGGCTGGAGCGGATGATGCTCCGGGCCCGCTCGGGAGCGTTGCCGGCCGGCGCGTACGAGGCGGATCCCCGGCAGTCCTGCCCGGAGCTGGTCGCGCGGGTGGGGCGGGAGCTCGGCACGGGGGCGGACGCCGCGGCGCTGTACCTCCAGCTGGCCACCCTGGCCACGCCCACCGACCGCAACGTACGGCGCTGGAACGGCTGGTCGGCCAAGCAGCACACGCAGGCCCGGACGGAACTGCTCGCCACCGGCGCGGTGGTGGAGGCCAAGCGGGCGCGGGCGGGCCGGACCCTGTTCCTGCCCGGGGAGTGGACCGAACTGAAGGCCCCGCACCTGCCGCTGGAGACCGTGAAGCTGGCGAGCCACCTGGTGCGACCGCTGTGGCGGAACACGATCCAGGCCCCGTTCGGCCGGGTCCTGCCGACGGCGCCCCTGCACGAGATGTTCGCGGAGGCCTGGGAGCGGAGGTCGGGCGACGCGGCCTGATGCCTCCGGCGGTTCGGCCGGTTGCCTCCGGCGGTTCGGCGGGGGTGGGGCCGGTTGTGCCGGGGCCGGGCGCGCGCCGGGGCGTCTCCTCGGGCGCCGAACGTGGCGAGGGGTCGGAGAGATCGGCCCCGATGCGTTCGGCACCCTGCGGGGATCACCCCGACACACACCCGACCCCGCCCCAACCGGCAAATCCAGCACCTCCGGCGTTTGAGGCGCGGGGTGCGGGGCGGAGCCCGGCGGGAGGGGGTGGCATGCCCAGGCGGGAGGCGGGTCAGGCTTCGCGGGCCATGACGCGACGGGCCGCCTCGGCCTCGGCCGCGGGGGGAGACAGTTCGTCGAGGGTGTCGAGCTCGTCGTCCGACTCCAGTTCCCGCTCCCAGGCGGCCGCGAGACGCTCCTGCTCCTCGCGCGGTCTGCCGCTGACGGCCTCCCGGTGGTCGGGGTCCAAAGCCGCGAGGAAACGTCCGATCGCGTCTGCGGGCATGCCGTGCTCCTTCTCGCCGTGGGGAGGGGGCGCGGTCCCTGCGAGACCGCGCCCGGCCCAGGATGGCGAACCCGGCCGGTGCCGGCGGCCCGACACGCTGCCCGCACCGGCGGTGCGTCAGCGCACGTCGTGCTCCGGCAGGTCCACCTCGGCCGGGGCGAACCCGAAGCCGCGCTTGGTCGCCTTCGTGGCCTGCTTCCCGCAGAACGCGGCTTCGAGTGTCCCGCCGAGGGCGGTGTTCGCCTCGCCCTTGTTCGAGGTGTTCGCCATGGCGGCGAGACTGCGGCGGCCGTCGCGGGTGGAGAAGGCATAGGTGTAGAAGCCTTGCACGGTGCCGGTGTGCCCGTAGACGGACGTGCCGCAGGAGAGGTCGTAGCGCCGCAGGCCGAGCCCGTAGAACCGGGTGTTCGTGGCGTCCGTCGGGGTCACGGTGATCATGGCGTCCAGCAACCGCGCGGGCAGCAGTTTGCCGCCCAGCAGGGCCGAGGTGAAGGTGTTCAGATCGGCCGGGTCGGAGATCATCGCACCGGCGGACTGGGCCCACGACGCCGTCTGCTCGGTGGAGTCGACCAGCGGCCCGCCGGCCTCGTCCGGGTGGAGGTAGCCGCGCGTGTGCACTCCGGCGATCTGGGTGGCGGGGTGCACGTACGCGGTGTTGCGCAGCCGCAGCGGCTGGATGATGCGCTGCTCGTACTCCTTGGACACCGGGTTGCCGGTGGCCTTCTCGATGAGCATGCCCACGACGACGAAGTTCGTGTTGGAGTACCCGTACGCCGCGCCGGGCTCGCCGGTCCGCGGCGCGGCCAGCGAGAGGTCCACCAGCTCCTGGTAGCCGAAGACCTTGTTGCGCACGGCCTCGAAGCCGGGCACGGTGTGCTCGAACATGGCATCGGTGTAGTCCGCCAGCCCGCTGCGGTGGTTGAGCAGGTGACGCACCGTGATCCGGTCGTCGGGCAGCAGGCCGGGCAGGTACCGGTTGACGGAGGTGTCCAGGTCGATCCGTCCCTCGCCCACCAGCTGCAGCAGGACGACGGAGGAGAACGTCTTGGTGACGCTGCCGATCCGGAAGCGGGCCTGGGGCTGCATGGGCGCGCCCGTGCCCCGGTCGCGTACGCCCACGGCCCGGGTGCGGGTGCCGTCGGGGCCGCTGAAACGGGCCAGGGCGCCCGGCGCTCCGGCGTCGGTCGTGTTGACCAGCGCCCGGGTGAGCGCCTCGAGATCGGGGGTGGTCCCGGCGGCGTGGGCGGTGGTCACCGGAGCCACCGCGGCCATCACCGCGAGCAGGGCTGTGCTGAGGGCCAGACGGCGGTTCATGGGCAGGCGCACTGTGTTCCTCTGGTCAGAAGGTCGGCACTGGGCAACGAATCGAGGCGTCGGGGACCGTCCCGGGCGGGCGGTCCCTGACACCTACGGAAGATCATCGGGCAGAGCGGGCGGCGGTCCGGGCCGCAACGCGCCGCAGTGCACCGCAACACACCGGTCTAGGAGGGCAGTTCCAGCAGCCGGACCGCCGCCTCGCGCATCTCCACCTTGCGGATCTTCCCGGTGACGGTCATGGGGAACTCCTCCACGACGTGCACGTAGCGCGGGATCTTGAAGCGGGCCAGCCGTCCGTCGCAGTACGCCCGCACGGCGGCCGCGGTCAGCGGCTCGGCTCCCTCGCGCATCCGCACCCACGCCATCAGCTCCTCCCCGTACTTCGCGTCGGGCACGCCGATGACCTGGACGTCCAGGACGTCCGGATGGGTGTGGAGGAACTCCTCGATCTCGCGCGGGTAGAGGTTCTCCCCGCCGCGGATCACCATGTCCTTGATCCGGCCGGTGATGCTCACGTAGCCGTCGTCGTCCATGACGGCCAGGTCGCCGGTGTGCATCCAGCGGGCCGCGTCCACGGCCTCGGCGGTCCGCTCCGGCTCCTCCCAGTAGCCGAGCATCACCGAGTAGCCGCGGGTGCACAGTTCGCCCGGTTCCCCGCGGGGCACCGTCAGGCCGGACTGCGGATCGACCACCTTCACCTCCAGGTGCGGCCCGACGCGTCCCACGGTGGACACCCGGCGCTCGACGGAGTCGTCGGCGCGCGTCTGGGTGGAGACGGGCGAGGTCTCCGTCATCCCGTTGCAGATGGACACCTCGGTCATGCCCATCCGGTCGATGACCTCCTTCATCACCTCCACCGGACAGGGCGAGCCCGCCATGATCCCCGTGCGCAGGCTGGACAGGTCGTACGCGTCGAAGCCGGGGTCCGCCAGCTCGGCGATGAACATCGTGGGGACCCCGTAGAGCGAGGTGCACGCCTCCGCTTCCACCGCGGCGAGGGTGGCCGCCGGCTCGAAGGACGGCGCCGGGATCACCATGGCCGCCCCGTGACTGGTGCACGCGAGGTTGCCCATCACCATGCCGAAGCAGTGGTAGAAGGGCACCGGGATGCAGACCCGGTCCTGCTCGGTGTAGTGGCACAGCTCGCCCACGAAGAAGCCGTTGTTGAGGATGTTGTGGTGCGAGAGGGTCGCGCCCTTGGGGAAGCCCGTGGTCCCCGAGGTGTACTGGATGTTGACCGCGTCGTCCGGGCTCAGCGCGGCCTGCGCGCGCGCCAGCTCCGCCGGGTCGCCCTGGCGGCCCCGCTCCAGCAGGGAGGTCCAGAGGGGCCCGCCCAGCAGGGCCACGAACTCCAGCAGCGGGCAGCGCGGCCGCACTTCCTCGATCATGCCCGCGTAGTCCGAGCTCTTGAAACGGTCCGCCGCTGCCAGCAGCCGGACCCCGGACTGCCTCAGTACGTACTCCAGTTCGTGGGATCGGTACGCGGGGTTCACGGTGACGAGGACCGCCCCGATCTTCGCGGTGGCGTACTGCACCAGCGTCCACTCCGCGCGGTTGGGGGCCCAGATGCCGACGCGGTCGCCCTTGACGATGCCCAGGCCCAGCAGCCCGAGCGCGAGGGCGTCGACGTCGGCGGCCAGCTCCGCGTACGTCCACCTGCGCCCGGCGGCCACGTCGACGAGGGCGTCGCGCCCGGGGAACCTCCGCACGGTGCGGTCCAGGTTCTCGCCGATGGTGTCGCCCAGCAACGGCACTTCGCAGACCCCGGACGCGTAGCTCGATGCGGCAGACACATGACCTCCTGGACTGGGTGGCGGGAGCGGGGCCCGGCGGTCCGGCGTCCCCTCGTGAACCGCGCCGAGCGGACTCTCGCACACGCCGGAGCCGGGACGCGTGCGCCGACCTGCGAGGATGGCCTGAAATATACTGTCGGGGTGACTGAGACCCCCTTGCCTCCCTGCCCCGAATGCGCCGGTGCCTACGCCTACGAGATGGGCGCGCTCCTCGTCTGCCCCGAGTGCGGGCACGAGTGGCCGCTCGCGTCCGGCGAGCCCGGCGAGGCCCCCGGGGAGCGGGTGATCAAGGACGCGGTCGGCAACGTACTGGCCGACGGCGACACCGTGACGGTCGTCAAGGGCCTGAAGGTCAAGGGCAGCCCTACGGGCATCAAGGCCGGTACCAAGGTGCGCAACATCCGCCTCGTCGAGGGTGTCGACGGCCACGACATCGACTGCAAGATCGACGGCTTCGGGTCCATGCAGCTCAAGTCCAGCGTGGTCAGGAAGGTCTGACCGGGGCGCCCCGCGCTCCGCGGGGAAGGGAAAGGCGCCTGCCGGGCGGAGACCCGGTCAGGCGCCTTCGTCGTTCATCCGGCCGGTTGCCTCCGGCCGGTCGGTCCCGGCCGGTCACTTCCGGGTGGTCGCTCCCGGGCGGGCGGATCAGGGCGCGGCGTAGACGCGGAGGGGGACGGGCGCCGCGGTGGTGATGGTCGCCGTGGCGGTGAAGACGTCCTCGCCGTTCTGCCGGGCCACGACGCGGACGGGATGGCGGCCCGCCGCGGTCGTCTCCCCGATGGCGGGGGTCGTCTCGATCCAGCAGGGCGAGTTCAGCTCCGCGTAGCGGAAGAACCTCATCTCGATGTCGGTCAGGACCCCCCGCCGGGGGAAGGCGGAACCGTACGCGGCCTGCCGCACGGCTTCCAGGAGCAGCATGCCGGGGGCGTGGTCGACCGGGTGGTCGAAGAGGATCGGGTGGTTGATGTCGGCCCGGAGTTGGGTGCGGTGCGCGGAACTGGTGGGGGACAGGACCACGTCGTGGAAGCGGTCGCGGCCGACGCGGCGGGGCGTCAGCGGCGGCGGCAGCGGGATGATGCGGGCGGCCACCTGGTCGAGGTCCGCGTTCGTACCGCGAAGGCGCTGGTAGACGGCCTGCGACTGGTTGGTGAATGCGGCCTCGGCGGTGCCCAGGAACTCCCCGTCACGCGTCGCGGTGACGTGCATGGTGAGGCCCGCCAGTCTTCGGCCGCGGCGGGTGACGCCGGAGCAGCTGATGCGGAGCTCGATGTCGGCCGGCGCCGGACCGACGACGAGGGCCTCCGGGTTCGCCGAATAGCTGAACGTGTCCCAGATCTGGCGGTGGCCGAAAGGGACCTCGTAGGCGACGTGGCTCAGGAGCGGAATGGCCTGGCGGACCGACTCGGCGAGGAGGAGGGGGTCGTGGTGGCCCCCGTCCGGAGAGTAGAAGCTGTGGGCCCGGGGCCACTGGGCGGTGACGACGTACTCGTCGGGTGCGACGGTGCGCCAACCGGTGAGCAGGACTTCGGAGTGTGCGCTCTTGTGTACGTACTCCCGCGGTAAGGCGCTGCTGAGTGCGGCGACGGACGAGACGGAGTGATCAGCTGACACAGTCATGGTTGAGCCCCCCTGGACATCGGACATGAGCTGGTGCTTGTGTGGCGCTGGGTCCTAAAATAAAGGATGTTCGTTTTTTTTGTCGAGAGAGATTAGGTGTCCATGTCAGAGCGAAAGCAGCAACGCGCGCCTCAACTCAGGGCAGTTCAGACCAAAGCGGCCATCCTGCGTGCCGCCGCGGAGGTCTTCGACGAGTTCGGCTTCAGCGGGGCCAGCATCAGCAAGATCATGAAGCGGGCGGACGTCACCCAGGGCGGGATGTACTTCCACTTCAGCTCCAAGGAGGAGCTCGCCTACGCCGTGATGGTCGGCCAGGGCGACGGCCTGGTCTTCCCCGAAGGGGAGGACGGGCTCCAGCACCTGGTGGACATCACCCTCTACCTCTCGGAGGAGCTCCGGCACAATCCGGTGCTCCGGGCCGGCGTCCGACTGGCCGTGGAACAGGGCGAGTTCGGCCTGCGCGACGACGTCGCCTACCAGGCCTGGGTGCTGGAGTTCCGCCAGCAGCTGCGCTTCGCCCGCGCCAAGGGCGAACTCCAGCCGGACGTCGACGACCACGAACTGGCGTGGGTGCTGGTCAGCTCCTTCACCGGCGCGCAGCTCTTCTCCCAGGCGTCCACCGGACGGGCCGACCTGCCGCAACGGATCGCCTCGCTGTGGCGCTACCTGCTCCCCGCGGTCGCCACCGAGGAGACCCGCCGGAACATGCGCCTGACGCTGCCGCCGACACAGCGGCCCAAGGAGCAGGAACCCGGGGCGGAGCACCGGGGTTGAGCGCCCGTCACATCGTCGTCACCGGGGCGACGGGCTTCGTGGGGTCGGCGGTGCTGCGCCGGCTGGCCGAGCAGGACCCGCAGGCCGTGGTGCGCGCGGTGTCCCGTACGCGTCCCCCCATCGCGTACGGAGGGCGCTGGGCGGGCGCGGACCTGGCGGACGCGGAATCCCTGCGCGGGGTGTGCGACGGCGCGGACGTCCTGCTGTCGCTGGCCTCATTCATCGGACCGGACGCCGACCGCTGTACGGTGGTCAACTCCACCGGCACCGCGGCCCTGATGGCCGAGGCGCGCCGGGCGGGCGTGCCGCGCATCGTCCAGCTGTCGACCTGCGCCGTCTACGGGCCCGGCCCGCACACGGGACAGGACGTCGGCGAGCTGACGCCCGCCCCGGTGTCGGCGGCCAGCAGCAGCCGGCTGGCGGGGGAGGGGCCGGTGCTCGACGCCGGCGGGCTGGTCCTGCGCGCGGGGCTGGTGCTGGGCCGGGGCGACCGCTGGGTCGTACCGGCCCTCGCCGACGCCTTCCGGCGGGTACCGGCAGCGTGGGGAGGCGGCGCGGGACGGGCCTCGTTCGTCGACGTCGACGACCTGGCGCGGCTCATCACGGCGTTCGCGCTCCGAGACGGCGCCGCGGCCCGGGCCGCGGGCGTCCTGCACGCCCACCACCCGGTGCCGGTGCGCAACCGCGACCTCATGGCCGCCCTCGCCGCCCACCGGGTACTGCCGACGCCTCCCGTCGGGGACTGGCCGTGGCGCCGGTGTCTGGAGGCGCTGGCCGCGACCCCGGGGTGGGTGAGCGAGCGGCAGTTCACGCTGCTGGCCGGGGACCACTGGTACCGCGCCGACGAGGCCTGGCAGCTCGCCGGGATCACGCCGGGCCCCGGCCCGCTGAGCCGGCTCGGCGCGGCGGCGCAGTGGTACAGGGAGAGGGGCGGGACCGCCCCGGGCTGAGGCGATCTGCCAAAGCCTCAGCGGGTTGGGGGGCGGACGGGCTGTGCCGGGGAGGGCGGCGGGTAGCGTCCGGGACACAGCCGGTCACCCCCGAAGGAGTGGAAATGCCCGACCTTTCGAACATCGTCAAGGCGTATGACGTGCGTGGCGTTGTGCCGGACGAGTGGGACGAGTCCTTGGCGGAGCTGTTCGGTGGTGCGTTCGTGGAGGTCACGGGTGCTTCGGCGATCGTGATCGGTCATGACATGCGGCCGTCGTCGCCGGGTCTGTCGGCCGCGTTCGCGCGGGGTGCGGCGGTGCGCGGGGTGGATGTGACGCTGATCGGTCTGTGTTCCACGGATCAGCTGTATTACGCGTCGGGTTCGCTGGGTCTGCCGGGTGCGATGTTCACGGCGTCGCACAATCCGGCGAAGTACAACGGCATCAAGTTGTGTCGTGCGGGTGCGGCTCCGGTGGGTCAGGACACGGGTCTGTCGCAGATCCGTGAGCTGGTGGAGAAGTGGTCGGACGAGGGTGTCCCGGCGGTCGCGGAGGGCACGGCCCCGGGCACGGTGACGGAGTTGGACAGCCGGCCCGGCTACGCGGCGCACCTGCGGGGTCTGGCGGATCTGACGGGGATCCGCCGGCTGAAGGTGGTGGTGGACGCGGGCAACGGCATGGGTGGTCACACGGTGCCGACGGTGTTCGAGGGTCTGCCGCTGGACTTGGTCCCGATGTACTTCGAGTTGGACGGCACGTTCCCCAACCACGAGGCGAACCCGCTGGATCCGAAGAACATCGTGGACCTGCAGGCGCGGGTGCTGGCGGAGGGCGCGGACCTGGGGATCGCGTTCGACGGTGACGCGGACCGGTGTTTCATCGTGGACGAGCGCGGTGAGGGTGTGTCCCCGTCCGCGATCACGGCCCTGGTGGCGGCGCGTGAGCTGGCCCGCAACGGCGGCACGGGCACGGTGATCCACAACCTGATCACCTCCTGGTCGGTGCCGGAGGTGGTGCGTGAGAACGGCGGCACCCCGGTCCGTACGCGTGTGGGTCATTCCTTCATCAAGGAGGAGATGGCGAAGACGGGTGCGATCTTCGGTGGTGAGCACTCGGCGCACTACTACTTCAAGGACTTCTGGAACGCGGACACGGGCATGCTGGCGGCGTTGCACGTGCTGGCGGCCCTGGGCGGCCAGGACGGCCCGCTGTCGGCGCTGGTCTCCTCTTACGACCGGTACGCGGGCTCGGGTGAGATCAACTCGACGGTCGATGACCAGGCGGCGCGTCTGGCGGCGGTGAAGGCGACTTATGCGGGTCTTCCCGGGGTCACGGTCGACGAGCTGGACGGTCTGACGGTGACGGGCGAGGACTGGTGGTTCAACGTCCGTGCCTCCAACACCGAGCCCTTGCTGCGCCTGAACGTGGAGGCGCGTGACGCGGGCACCCTGGCGAAGGTCCGTGACGAGGTCCTGGCCCTCATCCGCGGCTGACGCCGGTCCGGGCCCGTATTGCGCTCCGCGCAATGCGGGCCCACTTCAGCAACATCCAGCCCCGCCGGCGTTTGAGGCGCGGGTCCGGGCGGAGCCCGGTGCCCGGCGGAGCCGGGTTCAGACGGGGCGGCCCCCCTGGCAGGGCCGGGCTCACGCGAGCCGCGCAAACTCCCGCCGCTCGCGCAGCACGGGCACGGCCACGCGCGCGGGCACAGGCATGGGCGCAGCCCCGTACGCATACGCGGCGGACATCAACGTCATGTGGTGGTGCCACCCGGGAAACGACCGCCCCTCGAAGTCCAGCAGGCCGAACTCGTCCGCCAGCACCCCGAGCGTCGCGGTCGACCGGGCCGACTGCCGTGCCAGGTGCAGCAGGTCGTCCATTCGGTGGCGGCTCATGTTGGTGAGCCAGACCGGCCCGCCCCGCTGCCCGGGCCCCGGGCGCCGTTCGCCGAACAGGCGGTAGGTCTGCTGCGTCCCCGGGGCGCCCGGTTCCCCGCCCGGTACGCGGACCAGCGCCGAGTGGATGCGCAGCCGCTGCGGGCGCGCATCGGGTCTGGTGAGCAGCGCGGTGTACGGATGGCTGGTGTTCCCCAACCGGGCCAGGTCGCCAGCCGTGGACTCGCGCCCGGGCGTGCGGGCCGGCTCGCCGCCGGGGCCCGTACCGGCGGCGCAGACGCCGAGGGTCGGTGGGACGGACACGAGGAAGTCGTGGCCCCGGCGGCCGAGCATGCCGATCACCGCGGCCGCGTTGCCGAGGCGGCTGATGTCGGCGACCACGGGGGCGCGCGCCGCGGAGGTACGGGCGGCGACCCGGTCGGCGAGCTCGACCACGAGGGACTCGGGGCTCTGGTGCACCACTTCGGGGGAGATGCGCGCCCGGCGGCGCAGGGCGGGGTCCGCCGTCCAGGTCTCGGGGAGCACCAGCCGCCAGTCGACCGGCACGCTCATGCCGTCCAGGGACAGGAACAGCCCGAAGCCGAACTGGCAGTTGACCATGCGTCCGGCGGCCGGATCGAAGCGGCGGTGCACGCCGACCGAGTGCTCGCCTCGTTTGGGGAAGCACACCTGGCCGATCGTCCAGGCGCGCACCGTGTGCCGTTCCTCCGCCCAGCGGAGCAGTTCGGCGCGGGCCGGCTCCCAGTCCCAGGGGCTCGCGTTGATGAACTGCTGCAGCGACTGGGAGGCGGTGGGCGACTCGGTGACGGACGCGGCGAGCCTGCGTACGGACTTCTTGCCCGGGGTGGTGAGCAGTCCCTGCAAGTAGACCCGGGCCCAGCGGCGTTGGTCGGCGCGCGGTAAGTGGCCGAAGAGGCGTTCCGTGAACTCGTCGAGTGCCGTGTCACCGGCAACCAGGGCGCGGGTCCTCGTCTGTGCCGTCATCTGTCTCCCCCTTCACTGCGGACGCCGGCGTGCGTCGTCGATGAGTCAAGAATACAGAACGTTCGTTTTTTTTCTAGCGAACATCTGGCTTCCTCCGTACGACTTCGGCACGTTGGTGATCCGGGGCCGCAGGCTCCGGCGACGGTGTGGCCGCGGAGGGCTCGGACGGGGGCGGACAGGGGCGCTTCTTCGTCAAGTCGGCGTTGTGCGCGGTCGGCGCCGGGGTGACGCTGGAGGTCGCCCGTCTCCGCT
Source organism: Streptomyces sp. NPDC048424 (assembly GCF_040651555.1). Classification (NCBI taxonomy): domain Bacteria; kingdom Bacillati; phylum Actinomycetota; class Actinomycetes; order Kitasatosporales; family Streptomycetaceae; genus Streptomyces; species Streptomyces sp. NPDC048424. The sequence continues at coordinate 180,070 of NZ_JBEZKE010000017.1, forward strand.
GAGGATGCACGGGCGAGTCAGGAACGACCTGGATGGCAGTGATAGTGCAGTGGTAAAGCAAGAGCGTGCCGTGCGCACCCGTAATCATCTGATCTCGGTGGCCGCCGCTGAATTCGACCGCAACGGATATGACGGGACATCTTTTTCCCGGCTGAGCCGCTCCGCCGACATGTCGATCGGCGCCGTCACCTTTCATTTCTCGGCGAAAGGGGAGCTGGCGTCGGCGGTCGAGAATGCCGGACGGAGCGCCACCCGCAGAGTGGTCGAGCGGGTGACCGCCCGCGGTGGCCCCGCGCTGGACACCCTTTCGGCGCTCGTCCTCGCCCTGGGCCGGCTCGTCGAGACGGACGTGGCCGTACGCGCCGCAGCGCGGCTGACCCAGGAGCGCGCGGGCGCCGGCCCCGAATGGTGCTGCTGCTGGCTCCCGGAGGTCAGGGAGCTGCTGGAGCAGGCCGCCGCGCAGGGGCAGCTGGACCCCGAGGTCGACCCGCGCCCCGTCGCCTTGCTGACGGTGCATCTGGTGGGGGGTGTCGTCGCGCGGGCCCGCCGCGGCCGGGCCGAGCGCCCCGGCGAGGTCACCGGCGAGCTCGGGGAGTTGTGGTGGCTCGTCCGGCGGAGCATCGCGGCGGCGCCGGGGGAGGGAGCGGGGGAGGGGCCCACGGAGGGGGCGGCGGAGACGCCGACGGAAACGGAAATGCCTAAGTAGGCGGAAAGGCGCGGGAATTCGAGCTGATGCACCGCAATGCGGTCTAGCGTCAGCGGTATGAATTCCACACCCCCTCAGATAACCAAGGCAGTGATCCCCGCCGCAGGACTCGGTACGCGATTCCTGCCGTTGACCAAGGCCACCCCGAAGGAAATGCTTCCGGTGGTCGACAAGCCGGCCATCCAGTACGTGGTGGAAGAGGCGGTCGCGGCGGGGATGTCGGACATCCTCATGGTCACCGGACGCAACAAGCGGCCCCTCGAGGACCACTTCGACCGCAACTACGAGCTGGAGGAAGCCCTCCAGCGCCGGGGCGATCAGGACAAACTCAACAGCGTCTGTGCCTCCACCGAGCTCGCCGACATCCACTACGTGCGCCAGCGCGACCCCAAGGGGCTCGGGCACGCCGTTCTGTGCGCCGCCCCGCACGTCGGTCAGGAGCCGTTCGCCGTGCTCCTGGCCGACGACCTGATCGATCCCCGCGACCCGCTGCTGGCCCGGATGGCCGAGGTGCGCGCCCGGCTCGGCGGCAGCGTCGTGGCCCTCATGGAGGTGGATCCGGACGCGATCCACCAGTACGGCTGCGCCGCGGTGGAGCACACTGCGGGCGATGACGGCGTACGCATCACCGAGTTGGTGGAGAAGCCGGAGCCGGGCACCGCACCCAGCAACCTCGCGATCATCGGCCGCTACCTCCTCGACCCCGAGATCTTCGAGGTCCTGCGGGGTACGAGCCCCGGACGCGGCGGCGAGATCCAGCTGACGGACGCCCTGCGCACCCTGGTGCGGGCGGGGCGTCCCGTGCACGGGGTCGTCTTCTCCGGCCGGCGCTACGACACCGGGGACCGGGCCGAGTACCTGCGCGCGACGGTCCGGCTCGCCTGCGAGCGCGAGGACCTGGGCCCCGAATTCCTGTCCTGGCTGCGGGAGTTCGTGGCATCGGAGCAGCTCGCGGCGGTGTGAACGCCCGCTCGGTGGGCGACCGGGGATCTTCCGCGGTCGCCCACCCCGCCGGACCGGCACTTTGCCAACTTGCCCAAATCTCCACGGGGTTCGGCTGCAGGATTGGTTACCGAACGGTAGTTACGTAATTTCTTTCCGGGGCCGACGAACAGCACGGCGCCCAGGCATCGAGTGCACGAAAGGAGGTGAACTTCATGGGCAAGCCCAACGCGAGGAACGAGAGGCACGCGAGGATCGCGAGGAACGCGACGGACACCCCCGGCGCCGCGTTCGAGGTGCCGGTGGGTGCACTGCTCGCGGCGGATTCCCCCCGCACCGTCCACGTGAACGAGAGCCACGCACAGGACCTCGCGCACTCCGGACGGGCGCTGCCGCCGCTGCTCGTGCACCGCCCGACCATGCGGATCATCGACGGGACGCACCGGTTGCGGGCCGCCGTGCTCCGCGGGCACCACACGGTGGGAGTGACGTACTTCGACGGCAGCACCGAGGACGCGTTCGTGCTCTCGGTCGAGGCCAACATCAGTCACGGGCTCCCGCTGACGCACGCGGAGCGGACCGCCGCGGCGCTACGGATCCTGCGGACCCACCCGGACTGGTCCGATCGCGGAATCGCGCAACGGACCGGGCTGGCGGCCAAGACCGTCGGGTCATTGCGCCGCCGCGAGGGACCCGCACCCGCGCCGCCCGGCCGCATCGGCCAGGACGGCCGCGTACGGCCGGCCGATCCGGTCCGCGGCCGGGAGGTCGCGGCCCGGCTGCTCGCCGGCCGTCCCACGGCTTCCCTGCGGCAGATCGCACGGGAGGCGGGCATCGCGCCCTCGACCGTACGGGACGTACGGCGCCGGATCGGCGAGGGAGCGGATCCCGTGCCGGCCGCCCAGCGCCGCTCGGGCAACGCCCCGGGTCCGCCCCGACTGCCGGACCGGGGCGGGGGGCAGCCGCTGCCCTCGCTGGTCACCGGCCTCTGCAAGGACCCCCTGCTCAGGTTGAGCGAGGCGGGGAGGCTCCTGCTGCGCATGCTCGATCTCCAGGTGAGCGGGTTGCGCCAGTGGGAGCGGATCGTCGCCGCGGTACCCCCGTACCGCGCCGAGACCGCCGCCGCCGCGGCCGCCCAATGCGCGCGCGGCTGGCAGGAGCTGTCCGAAGAACTACGGCGCCGGGCCTCGGCGCAGACCCCTGCCTGAGCCGGCTTCCCCGGCCAGTACCGGCCCTCCGAGCCGAGGGCCTCCGTTGTGATGGAAAGGATGTATGGCGATGTCGGTTGTCGAGGGTGCGCGTGTTGATGCGGGTGCGGGGGGTGGTGCTGGGGGTCCGGTCCGTTTGGACGGGCGTCTGAAGTTGGTGTTGGTGGTGCTGCTGGTGGCGCAGTTCATGCTGGCGGTTGACTTCTCGATTCTGAATGTGGCTCTGCCGGTGATCGGTGACGGGCTTGGTTTCTCGTTGTCGAACCTGCAGTGGATCGCGACGTCGTTCGCGCTGTG